>NZ_KV811488.1:133882-148296 GCF_001813105.1 Streptococcus sp. HMSC072C09
TGTTAGTTGGAGATGTGACACTTCAAGATAACTCGGAACTTTCAATAGTGGTCAGCAAAGAGTATCAGAATTTACAGATCGGAAGACGGTGTATTTCTGAAATGATACAGCTGGCCAAAGAGAAAAAAATGGTTAAGGTAACTGCTCAAATTTATCCTTTTAATACTCAAAGTCAAAGAATGTTTTTGGCTTTGGGTTTTCAGAAAGTAGATGAAGAGTGGTATGAATATAAGTTGATTTAGGAAAGTTGTATATCTCTACATAGATTAAGACTGTAAACTTGCTGTTTATAAAAAATGTTCATGAAAAATAGAGATAAAGGGTATCTACTGATACATGGACAAGAGTTTTTTCCAAAATCTAAAAATGAAGAGAACACCAACAGATGATTTTTGTTGGTGTTCTTTTTATATGATTTTACAATCTATCTCGCTGATTCATGTTTGAAACAAGTTAAACAGACAGTTGTAGGAGGACCTTCGAAGTCAAAATTTTGTACGGTTAATGGAGGATTTTTCCCATTATAATCTCTCCACGGTTTTATTACGTATATGAATTGCAATCGGTGTGATGAGTAGGTATAGCAAGGTCAAAATGATAAAAAATCCAATATCAGCATCCAAAAATACATAAACGATATTAAAACCAAAATGCATGAAAATAGAATAAATCAGATTATTATATTTTTCCAAAATAATATTCATACAAATAGTAATAGATGTAATCACAACTATATTAGCAATAATATAAGGAACGGCCCGCCAGTCCGTAAATTTTGAATCTACAACCCACAGAAGTGTATGCCAGAAACACCAGACTAGGCCTTGGTAAATAGAGGATTTTAAAAAATGATATTTTTTATTAAATTCTTCTCTCATATAACCACGCCACCCTAATTCTTCTCCAGTCGGACCTGATGTAAATGATAAGAAAATACTTAGTGGCAATGATACGGTTCCTAGATTGATGTAGGAGAACATTGTTTTTTGGGTTATAAGTGAGTAGATGAAGAGTGATAAAATACTGAGCCCAAATGTAAGACCAAATGAAGATAGAAGTGGGAGTAATGATACTTTAGCAGAGAAACACCGCTTAAGGAAAGTTATTCTTTTCTCATCAGTCCTGAAATACTTCCATCCAAATAAAAGAAGGTATGATGGAGACCATGCGACGATATTTCGTACAATCCACATGATAACAGGTGGAACCTTAAATATTAAACTTGCAGGAGCTGCTACAAAAATAATGAGTGCACAAACAAGGACATAAGAACTGATGATGTATCTTTTTAAATAATTTACATTCATTTAGTTACCCTCTTTCTTCAGCTGTATAGATAACTAGTTCACTCTTAATACCATTCAATTCAATTATATTATCTGCATCGGGTGAATCGAATGGTTCAGTTTTTTGCCCATTTTTTTCATAATAAATATTTGTTCCAATCCCTTTGGTAACAGCAGTAAATAGGCTGTTTTCAGGAATACGAATTCTAGATGTTGCTGAAATCTGGTTAATGTCAACTTCACCGTTTAATGAATGACATAATACTTCCATATCAAGATTACAGTTTATTTTTACTTTACCTGAAATATCTTCTAGAGTAATACGAGATGTTTTAAGGTCAAGTTCGATATTGTCACATTCTAGGGAGTGAATTTCTACAGACTCTGCACGAACCGCGCATTCAATGTGACTAATATAGCGAGTTGGGATTTGCACAAAGATACTGACCGTTTCTTTAGCCGTTGCCTCTGTTACACCATTGTAACGTTTTACATCTAGGTCAATTCTTTTTCTACTATCATCAATTTTTACTTTAAAATCATTTTGAAGTGTAGAAAGAAGATTGGATACCAGACGAACTCGAATTTTTTCTCCATTGTATCCGGACAATACAAACTTTTCTGCGCCTCCAAATTTCATATCATAGCTCTTGATCTTATCGATATCATACTCTGTGATACTCTCAAAAAGATATTCGCTTGTATTAAGAGTAGTTCTTTCATTACAGATTAACTCATCGATAGAGATGTTAAATAGGTTTGAGATGGATATCATATTTTCGATATCTGGAATTCCAGCACCAGTTTCCCACTTTGTTACAGCTTGTCTTGATACACCGATTTTTTCAGCTAAAAGTTCTTGTGACATCCCTACTTGTTTACGTATGGATTTTAATTTTTCAGCAAATGTCATGTTGTATGACCTCCTCTATATTCTATGATGTAATTTGTCATAAAGTAGCAATATGACTGATTTTAGTATAGAATAAACGATGATTACAGCACAAGCAAGTAGAGGTTGCATTCTCATTATTTTTGCTACTTTGCGTGGCATTTATCGTTTTAGCGTTGATTTTTAGCATTATTTTAGTTATTTTACCATACATTCAAATGGAATGATGAATACAATTAAAATTAATATTTTAAAATTCCAGAAAGTCTGGGAGTAATAAAAAATAGCATAAAATAGGTTCTAAAAAGTTATTTGTTCTGTAACCGCTTTTTTCTGCTATAATATCACTAGATAGAAATGTGGGAGTTTCAATCATGGTTACAAAACGGTTTTTGAAAAATGTTATTGTTGCGCTGGTCTCGGTTTTTATAACCTTGGCTTTTGTTCAAGGGGCTCAAGCTGAGCAAACAGGTCTCGATTACCAGAGTCTGAATCTATTGCCTTTTAATGGCAATAAGCAACTCGTTCTAGGTGAGTTTGATCATTTAGGTCGGGCAACTTCTGCCCATATTCAGCTTCAGGACAAGGATGAGCCAAAGAAAAAAAGAGAACCACGGCTCAGCTATAATCCGGTTGGCTGGCACAATTTTAAGATTGCTTATGGAAACAAAGGGAAGAAGGCCTGGCTGTTCCATAGAGGGCATCTGATTGGTTATCAATTTAGTGGCCTGACCAATGAAGGGAAAAATCTGGTTCCGCTAACTGCCTGGGCCAATACGGGAAATTATAAAGGGACGGCGGATAGTAATGTGGAAGGCATGCTTTACTACGAGAAACGGCTCGATAGCTGGCTGGCCACCCACCCCAATTATTGGCTGGATTATAAGGTGACGCCTGTCTATACGGGGGATGAATTGATTCCTCGTCAGGTGACCTTGCAATATGTAGGAATTGATCGAGATGGCAACCTTCTGCCTATCCATCTAAGTAGTCCCAAAGAGTCGGTAGATGCTTATGGGATCACAACCGTTACCTTGGATAATTATTCCAAGAATGCGACCATTGACTATCTGAAGGGAACCGCCAAGCCATCTTTAGTGCCGACAGAACCAACTAGTCAACCACAACCAGCCAGTCCTTCTGTAGAGACGCAACCAAGTCAAGCCCCTCAACCGAGTCAGCCAGCAGTGCCTGCACAGCCCGTTCAACCTGTAGAGCCTTCACAGCCAACTCGTCAACTAGCTCCAGTTGTTTATGTGGCCAGAAATGGAAGTGCTGATGTTTATTGGTACTCTAAGGATAGCATGCCACGAAATACTAACTTTGCCAAAGTAGTTGAAATGTCAGAAGAGCAAGCGCTCAGTCTTGGAAAGCGGCATACAAGTAAGGAATGAGGATCAGTCATTTAGATGATGAGAAAGCCCAAATACTGGGCTTTTTGTGTGGCATTACAATCTTAAAAAGTGAGTAGTCTAAAATAATCTCTCAGAATCTTGCAAACGTTTTTATAAAGTAGTATACTAGAATGAGTTTTGTGTAATCGTTTGCATAAATTGGTAAATGATGAAAAGAAAGGAAAGTAGGAGACGAGACAGATGGAATTAACAGCGATTTACCACCGGCCTGAATCGGAGTACGCCTATCTTTATAAGGACGGCCAGCTTCACATTCGCATCCGGACCAAGAAAGAGGATGTCAAACGGATTGTCTTGCACTATGGGGATCCCTTTATTTTTATAGAGGATCTATATGAGGCAACCAAGGAAATGGACAAGGTGACGACCGACGATCTCTTTGATTATTGGCAAGTGTCGGTATCTGTCCGCCATGCACGGATCCAGTACCTCTTTGAATTAGAGGATACAGCGGGAGAGAAGATCTTGTACGGAGACCGGGGTGTGGCAGCTTACACCAAGGAGAACCTGGACTTCGTCATGAATGGCTTTAAGCTTCCTTTTATCCATGAGATTGATGGGTGCGCTGTACCGGATTGGGTGGCTCAGACGGTTTGGTACCAGATTTTTCCTGAGCGCTTTGCCAATGGCAATCCAGCTCTGTCACCAGAAGGTGTCCGTCCTTGGGATGCGTCAATTGCCCCTACCATGTTGGATTTCTTTGGTGGAGATTTGCAGGGGATTATCGATCACTTGGACTACTTGCAGGAGTTAGGAATTACAGGGCTCTACCTTTGCCCGATTTTTGAATCACCGAGCAACCACAAATACGACACCATTGATTACTTTGAAATTGATCGACATTTTGGTGATAAAGAGACCTTCCGCAAACTAGTGAAAGAGGCTCACGCGCGTGGGATGAAGATTATGCTGGATGCTGTCTTTAATCATATTGGCTACGATTCACCCCAATGGCAAGATGTGGTCAAACACGGGGAGGATTCGATTTACAAGGATTGGTTCCATATTAAAGAGTTCCCTGTCTCCTCAGAAAATCTGTGGAATAGTCGCGACTTGTCTTACCATGCTTTTGCCTTTGCGGGCTATATGCCTAAGCTCAATACGGCTAATCCAGAGGTGAAGGCCTATCTCTTGAAGGTTGCGACATACTGGATTGAAGAGTTTGATATCGATGCTTGGCGACTGGACGTGGCCAATGAAATCGACCATCAATTCTGGCGAGATTTCCGTAAGGCGGTCTTGGCTAAGAAGCCAGACCTCTATATCCTCGGGGAAATCTGGCATTCGTCCCAACCCTGGCTCAATGGCGATGAGTTCCATGCGGTGATGAACTATCCTCTCTCTGAGAGTATCAAGGATTATTTCCTGCGGGGACATAAGGAGACGCAACGCTTTATTTGGGAGATCAATAGCCAGTCTATGTACTACAGGCAGCAGATCTCTGAGGTCATGTTCAACCTCTTAGACTCCCATGATACAGAGCGTATCTTGACGACGGCTAAAGGCGATCTTCAGTCTGTCAAGTCTGCCCTCGCCTTCCTCTATCTGCAACGGGGAACGCCATGTATTTATTATGGAACGGAGCTAGCTCTCATCGGTGGCCCGGACCCAGATTGCCGCCGTGTCATGCCTTGGGAGCGCGTGTCAGCGGACAATGACATGCTGACCTTTATGAAGGACTTGATCCAGCTCCGAAAAGAAGTGACAGGAATAATACAGCATGGTAAAGTGAGCTTGGAAGAAGTAGAGCCAGATGTGGTGGTGGTAGCATGGCAGCATGAAGGTCAGACGCTCAAAGCCTACTTTAACCACTCTAAGAAAGAATTTGTATTAGAAAGAAGACAAGCAGATCTGATCAGCCATGGGACCATTTCCGATGATCGATTGATCATCCAACCAAATGGATTTGTTATTTATAGGGAAGATTAGTAAGAAAGAAGCCTGGAATCGAGAGATTGCGGGCTTCTTTTTATAAATAGTATCTTTATTCGCACCCTTATATTATAATAGGAGATGAGAATGGGGGAGACGGTGATGAAGATGTTAGCAATCAATCCTATTTCGTTAAAAAAAAGAATGACAGAATTTCTGTTTGATTATCTTTTCATTTTAGCTTACCTAGTTCTTCTGTTTTTAGGTTCGATGCTTATTTACATCATCTTTTTTAATGGTGTCCCAGAGTTTACAGAAATTCAGTCGCAGTGGCTTGTATTTTTAACCTCTATTTTGCCAATCACGCTTCTTTTCACATTCTTGGATTATAAAAATGATGGCAGTTTTGGGAAGGTAAAAGCGGGACTTGAACTGGTCTACCAGAAAAAAACAGTGCAGGCAAGCTTAATCAGAAACACCATTAAATTTTTACCTTGGCAAATCGGTCATATGGGCACGATTCATGGTTTCTATAGTGAGTTTGATGTGTTATCCATTAGCCTCTCTATTTCGGCGACTCTCCTCGCAGTTTTGCTACTGGCAATGACAATGTTTAGAAATGATAAGAGGCATCTAGGAGACCTGCTAGCCCATACGCAAGTGCAACTAAAAGGTGACTAGGATGAAATGTTAGGCTGTCGATAAGAAAAAATGGAAACATAGCTAGGAAATAGGGCTATGAATGAGACTCTAGAATTCACAAATCTTTGTATGGTAAGAGACGGCGATAGAGTTCTTGTTATGGATCGTGAGAAAGAGTCTAGGCAAGGAATGACATTGCCTGGTGGTCCTGTCACAAATGTTGAGTCTTTTATGGAACCAACTCATTTTTTAACATCATTAAGAATGAGTTGCTATATTTAAACAGGGATTAATAAAACCGTTATTGAAGGATTCTATAGGAATTGTTTTGAGTGACTGGAGAAGTTAATTCTCCTAGTGTTGAGTGACAATATTGTTTTATTAAGCACAAAATAACAAATTAGACTAAAAACAAGTAAAGGTATACATTATGAAAAAATTTTTTATATTTATTTTTGCGATGTTTGGATTGATGGTGGGATTTGTAGCTATTGTGTTAAGTGGTTATTATAGAGATTATGAAAAATTTCATAATAGATCAAGCTTTCCAGAACCGAAAGAAAATTTACTAGTACCAGTAAGTACAAGGGCATATGCAAAAGCTAAATCTTGGTCAGAGAAATCTCCTTTATCGAAGCAACAAATTAAAAAATATCTTACTAAGTATGGCAGGTATTCAGAGTATACTTCCCAGTCCGCTGTCAATAAGCTTAATATAGACTGGAAAGAGCAGGCTGTTTTAAGAGCAAAATCATATCAAAAGTTTCATTATTCAAAAGAAAAGTTAGTTGGGCAACTTGTAGATGTTGATCTATTTACTCCAGAAGAGGCTGACTATGCTATAGAAAAAGTTCATTTCGATTGGAAAGAGGAAGCTGTGAAAGAAGCGGAATCTTCTGCAAACGGTGGCAATATTTCGAAAGAAAGGTTATTAGAAATACTTGTTGAAAATAGAAAATTTACTCAAGAGGAAGCGGAGTACGCAATAGAACATGCTCAAGTAGATTGGTTAAATTAAACAATAATTTTACTATTGATTTGAAGAACTTAAAAGAGGCTGATGAATCTAAAATAGCTACGATAGAAAGTAATGAAAAGTGGCATAATGAAAATAAGGACACAATTTCTATTTATGATCGCTATTTGAACAGTGATGATTACAAAACAAGTCCAATGAAAAATATTCAAGATCAACTGAAAACATTTTTGATGGACCATCACTACTATGAGGTCGCTATTCCGCTGATTAGACAATTTAGTAAGAGTTACGATCATTATTATAAAAAACTAACTGAGGCAAGTGACTATTATTTAAAGCAAAAGGGTGATGCTCCACAGTAAATCGGAAATTAATATCCTTCATAAGATTTTACGATTAAGAGATAGAGTGAGGGATGACTTGCCCTTGCTCTATTTTTCGGTTCCTTTAGTTGTAGTTTTCACTACATAAGTGTATAATGTGCTCTTAGATAAACAAAATAGGAGAATGAGGAGTTTTAAATGGAATTAAAAGATTTTACAGAACAAGAACAAGAACAAATCAAGCAAGGATTGAGCACAGCTGAGATTTCTGATAAAGAAGCAGGTAAGAAGTTGCTGGCTCTTGTACCGCAAGAATGGATCAAACGCATTCCTTTCTTTGTCAGAGGGCATGCGACGACCAAGACAGTTGAGCGTGTAGCCAAGCAATACCCTGAACTCTATGCAGTGGCGAAACGTCAAGGCGACCTTCCTGAAAAAGAAGGAGAAGAGCTCCGAAAGATTATGACAGCCATCTTTGAAGAAAAGATGAACAAACACAAGATTAAATAATCTTTTATAACACTTTGTTATTTTTTATTTCACATAGAATGAGTGATTGCAGTTGAAATGCAGTCACTTTTTTATTTACTAGCCATAGAGACTTTTACACTAGTAAATAAAAATGAACAATATTTCATGATATAATACTAATGAAAGCAGTTCCAGAGGGATGAAAATTTCATTGGAGAAAAACAAGTAAAGGTAGTCATGATGAAAAAGTTTTTGATATTTATTTTTACAATTTTTGGATTATTTGCAGGAATGCTAGCTCTTATAGTAATTGATTATGAAATAAATTATAATAAATGGATAAATTCACGTTCAGGATCACAGTTGACTAATCCTGTACAAAAATACTCTTCTTCAAGTGATGGAAATAAGGATGATTTAGAATCATTAATGAATATGTTTATGAAAGGACTATTTCCTCCAACTTTACTATATCCAGAATATACAAGGGCATATGAAGAAGCTAAATCTTGGTCAAAAAAGCATTTATCGCAGCAGCAAATTAAAATATATCTTACTAAGTATGACAGGTATTCAGAGGATGCTACTCAGTACGCTTTAAATAAACTTAATGTAGACTGGAAAGAGCAAGCACTTTTAAAAGCAAAATCATATCAAGAGTTTCATTATTCGAAAGAAAAATTAGTTGAGCAACTTATAAATATTGAAAAATTTACTCAAGAAGAGGCTGATTATGCCATAGAACAAGGTAATTTCGATTGGAAAGAGGAAGCTGTGAAAAAAGCGGAATTTTATGCAAACGGTGGTAAGATTACGAAAGAAAAGTTATTAGAAAAACTTGTTGTATATAGAAAATTTACTCAAGGAGAAGCTGAGTATGCAATAGAACATGCAAAAATAGATTGGTCGAATTAAACAATAATTTTAATTTTGATTTTTGTAACATATTAAAGAGCTGGACAGTCTGCCAGCTCTTTTTTGCTACTTATAAACTTTTCTCATTTCGTAAAAAATAGTTGGAGCAAAGCCAGTTTTAAACTATAATAGAGGAAAAGGATTATCGATATGAAAAATGTATAGAACAAACATTTTAATCAATGGAGAAGGAACCAGTTTATGAAATCATCTAAAAAAATCATGCTCCTTACTAGCTGTGCCCTGGCGCTCTTTGCTTTAGCGGCTTGTGGTAGCAACCAAAAGCAATCCAAGGAAAAGAAGGAACCCTCAACGGTTCAGAAATCTAGTTCAGATAAGGAGCGCTACAAGGGTACCTACAGCAACCTCAACAGCAAGGCAAGTGTCGGAGAAGTGCGGACTCTTTTGTCTGCTTATTTGGATCGGGAAAGTGTAGATAAATTTCTGGGTCTAGTAACGGATTACGATAGCATTGTCGGCTCGGTCGGCTTGACGGGTGACTTCAGCACCTTCAAGAAAACAGACTACAATGTTGAGAAGATCAGTGACTTGTGGACCAAGAAAAAGGGCGATTTCGTCGGGACCAACTGCCGGATCAATAGCTATACTCTTCTGAAGAATCGCATCGAGATTCCTAAGATGAAAGCGGATAGTGAACTTTTGTTCGTGGACAATGATGCGATTGACAAAGGGAAGATCTTCGGTGAGGCAGACAAGGAAGCCTTTAACATTCTGTATTCACGGGTTCCGACAGAGGCGACAACGGATGTCAAGGTCCATGCCAAGAAGATGGAAGAGTATTTTGCTCATTTCAAGTTCAATGAAAATGCGCGCATGCTTTCTGTTATCGTTCATGATAACCTGGATGGAAATACCCTTTTTGTCGGCCATGTCGGCGTTTTAGTTCCTGCAAAGGACGGCTATCTCTTTGTCGAAAAGCTGACCTTTGAAGAACCCTATCAAGCCATCAAGTTTGCGACCAAGGAAGATGTCTACAAATACTTGGAGACCAAATACCAAGACTACACAGGCGAAGGTCTGGCTAAGCCCTTTATCATGGATAATGAAAAATGGGTTGAGATGAAGTAGAGGATGAAAGACAGCGTGTTAGAATTTAGAAAGATAATGGAGTATGCTCCGATTCTATATGTGCTCATTTTCTTGTTCTTTTTCAGTCTTCTCCTTTTCCTGAGAAGAAGGGCAATCGTGAAACGTAGTGGAGGTCCCTTCTTTGCTCCTTTCCATATTAGCCGTGGAATCTTCTATATCCATGTCGCTCTGTGTTTCAGTCGTCGCAGCATCCCACTGAAAGAGATCAAGCAAATCACGTATGCAATTTTTCGTGGACGATCTGGTGGTGGGGCTCGTTATGCTTTCTATATCGAACTCAGAAATGGAAAGACTATTCCCTTCTTTTTTGGAAAAAGCAAGCGGAATGAAGAGCTAGTGGAGAAACTCAAAAGAAATGCAGGCAGGTATGGGTTTAAGGTAGATAGCACTGGTAATTAATTGAAAGAAAAAGGAATCACGAATGAGTAGAAAGCAAGCCCTATCTATGTATTTGTTAGGAACCTTTGGTCAAGTATTAGGTGTCAGCCTTCTGGTTTGGTTTTTAAGAGCAGGAGGAGTCAAGGTTGATTTTACATCACCAATGGGGATGATCGCTGTTGTTTTAGGTGGCTTATCATCTGCTTTTTGGGGTAGTCTTGCCAGTATTGGCTACCATCAATCTAGTTTCAAACAAGTTCTAAAAGATTTTTTTCAAGTCAAAGACAGTTTAGCAAATTATTGTTTGGTGCTCGTTTTCTTGTTACTTGACTTTTTCCCATTTATCTTAGGTGGTAAGATCACCACTCAATCGTTGGTCTTGCCAGTAGTGCTCTTTTTCAAGGCTCTTCTTTTCGGTGGGATTGAAGAAATTGGCTGGCGTTATTTCTTTCAACCAACTTTGCAGGAAAAAATACCTTATTTTTCAGCTACTTTGATCACCTTTTTAGCTTGGTCTAGTTGGCATCTACTATACTTTTATATCGACGGTTCTTTAGCTGTCATTCAATTGTTTCCGTTTCTAGTAGGTCTGCTAACTAACTGCTTTATCTTGTCGGCCTTGTATCATAAAACGCAAAATTTATGGCTCTGTGTCATAACCCATGCCTGTATCAATTCCTTGTCTCAGATGATAGTGAATGAAGAAGTATGGCTATCTATCGTCAGTAAAATTCTTATTATTAGTTTAGCAATTATGATTGCAAAAAAGAAGTATGTAACTGTAAAGGAGGAAAAATGAGAAAATTTATTTCAAAACAATCAGTCGCTAGTTGGTATGCACTGACGGCCCTCCTTGCTACATTTCTAGTAGGGCAAGTGATCCTTTGGTTTTTCCCAGATAGGAGTAGTTTGGGTGCCTCACTACTGTTTATCCTAATGAACTTGATTCCCCTGATTGTGGCGGCTGTCTTTTCTCTGGTGTTTAGTGAAGTCAACTCTTTGGGTGAATTTTTCAAAAAGATCTTTCTTGAAAAAGAAAGTTCCCTATCTTGGATCCTAGCTTTCTTCGTTCCCGTCATCTATTATGGGATTTCCATCCTGCTTATGAATGTTCGCTTTACTGGGAACTCCCTCTTGGCCTTCATCCTTTATTTCCCCTGGACCTTATTATATGGAGGCCTAGAAGAAGTCGGTTGGCGTTGGTTTTTACAAGATCAACTTTCCTTTCGTAATCACTTTATACCTAAAATGATGGTTCTTTCCATTGTCTGGTTCCTCTGGCATATTCCTATCTATCAACTCCCTTGGATTACAGCAGGTTCGTCCAACTATCTCATCTTTTATCTGATGATTTTAGGGAATACCTTCCTGTTTGGAGCGCTCAAGGAGTACTCGAAAGGAGCTGTTCCTTGTATCCTCGCTCATATGCTGATCGATAGTCTAGCTGTCCTCATGCTGGTTCAGAGCTCGCTTCCTCAGATTATCCTTCTAGTTAGTTTCGAAATCCTAGTAGCCTCTTGGCTGGTGGCTGCACGAAAATCAGAGAAATAGAGTTGTATCTCTTTCGGTGGGAGTCTGTCATCTTTAGCCTTTAGGACTTCAATGTAGAGTCCATAAAATGGTATAATCAGTTTAACGAAGAATCTAGAGATAGGATCAAAGTATCAACATAGTGTTATTTTTATCTATAATGAGAGGGGGAAAGACCATGCAAAAAACCTTTCAGTTGTTGCGAAGAGGAGATATAGAGGGAGTCCGTCAGATATTGGATAAAAAGCCTGAAGAAGTCAATGCTGTTTCGGGTGACAAACCTAAAAGAGATCAGGGACAGTCACTCCTTCAAGTCGCTATCAAATCGGGACATTTAGATATTGCAGACTTACTTATTGATAGAGGAGCAGATCTTAACTTTATCGAAGAGCCGACAGAGCTGAATCCATTTTGTCAACCAGTCCTCCAAACAGCGGGTGGACGAGCTGTATTTGACTGCCGGCGCATGATCAAACGCTGGAATGGTCAATATGAGATGTATTCGTCTAAGGAAAAGGCTGACCGGTCTTTCAAAGTTTTTGAGAAAATGTTGGAACTTGGGGCAGATATTTCTCAGAAGGACAGCCATGGTGGGACTTTGTTGCAAACTATTTTAATTGAAACCAAGGAAGTGCTGCCATCTTATTATTGGAAAACAAAAGAAACCAGCGATAATGTCCTCATAACGGATGAATTACGTCATGATTTAAATCGTATTTATGATCTATTAATTCGTTACGGTGTGACTGCGGACGAAATAGCTGTCTATCAGAAGATTCCTCTCAAAGAACTTTACCAAGACAGTCCGACCATGGAGTTTTTAAATCGGTTAGATCAGAACAGATCTTGATAAGCATTTGAACCACAAGTTAAAAGAGCCTCGGGGCTCTTTTAACTTGTTCTGATAGAGTTAGAAGTAGTAGGAAAATTTTAGACCGGATTTTCTTAAAAAAATGGATACAAATCCATGATGAAATAGAGTATACTAGTTGATGAAAGAACAAGATTTTTAAGTATCGAATTTAGGAGGGCAGTTTATGTCTCAAGAAACTTTCATTATGGCGATTGACCAGGGAACCACTAGTTCGCGGGCTATCATTTTTAATAAAAAAGGCGAGCAAGTTAGCTCTAGTCAAAAGGAATTCACTCAAATTTTCCCGCAGGCTGGTTGGGTGGAGCACAATGCCAATGAGATTTGGAACTCGGTTCAGTCGGTGATCGCTGAGGTCTTTATCGAAAGTGGCATCAAGCCAAATCAAATAGAGGCGATCGGCATTACCAATCAACGGGAGACGACAGTTGTTTGGGATAAGAACACGGGGCTTCCTATTTACAATGCTATTGTCTGGCAATCTCGTCAAACTGCCCCACTAGCTGAAGAGCTCAAAAACAAAGGCTATGTAGAAACCTTCCACCAAAAGACAGGTTTAGTCATTGATGCCTACTTTTCAGCAACTAAAGTCCGTTGGATTTTGGACCATGTTGATGGGGCACAAGAGCGTGCGGAGAAAGGCGAATTGCTCTTTGGAACCATTGATACTTGGCTGGTCTGGAAGCTGACGGATGGAGCTGCCCACGTGACAGACTATTCCAATGCAGCCCGTACCATGCTTTACAATATCAAGGAACTGAAATGGGACGATGAAATCTTAGACATTCTCAACATTCCTAAAGCCATGCTTCCTGAGGTGCGGTCAAACTCTGAAATCTATGGTAAGACAGCGCCTTTCCATTTCTACGGTGGACAAGTGCCGATTGCAGGGATGGCGGGGGACCAGCAGGCTGCTCTCTTTGGCCAATTGGCCTTTGAACCTGGGATGGTCAAAAACACTTATGGAACTGGGTCCTTCATCATTATGAATACGGGTGAAGAGATGCAGTTATCAGAGAATAACTTGCTGACGACGATTGGTTATGGGATCAATGGCAAGGTCTACTATGCCCTTGAAGGATCGATCTTTATCGCTGGAAGTGCCATTCAATGGCTCCGCGATGGCTTGCGTATGATCGATCATTCACCTGAATCCGAGGCCTATGCTTTGAAGTCTCAGAATGACGATGAAATCTATGTGGTTCCTGCCTTTACGGGTCTTGGAGCGCCATATTGGAATCAAGAGGCGCGTGGTTCTGTCTTTGGACTTACCCGGGGAACAACCAAGGAAGACTTTATCAAGGCAACCCTTCAATCCATTGCTTATCAAGTACGCGATATCATCGACACCATGCAGGTAGATGCCAAAACTCCTATCCCTGTCCTAAAAGTAGACGGAGGAGCAGCGAAAAATGATTATTTAATGCAGTTTCAGGCAGATATTCTTGGAATTGCGATTGCCCGCGCGAAAAACTTGGAAACAACGGCTTTAGGAGCAGCCTTCCTAGCAGGTCTGACCGTAGGTTATTGGAAGGACTTGGAAGAATTAAAATCTCTTCATGGAGCAGCCCAAATCTTTGAACCAAAAATGGATGAAGCTCGCAAAGAGGACTTGTACAAGGGCTGGAAGAAAGCAGTCAAAGCCACTCAAGTATTTGCGGAATCTGATGACTAAAGGGACCCATCAAATGAATAGTTTATGAGAGTGGGACAGAAATCGGTAATTCGTT
>NZ_KV811488.1:148396-162801 GCF_001813105.1 Streptococcus sp. HMSC072C09
AATTGAGAGGCTAGGACTTTTGTCCCAGCCTCATGTAGCTTTTACAGTATAGAACAATTATCCGTTTTGGCTAAAAGCTATATTCTATTTCACGCTTTCGTTCATTTATCACTAAATAAAGATATCATATAAATAAACTATTTTTTTCAAAAAAACAGGCTAGAGTTTGAAATGTTTTTCACAAAAGAGTATACTGTTAGCATAGTTTTGTCGGATATTTATAATAGACCCCATCAAAACTAGTTGTCAACCCTTGCTGTTCTGATAGGAACGTTTGCTGGTATCGTTGATACCAAGGAGGAATCATATGTCTAAAGTAGCTATTGTCACAGGTGCTGGTCAAGGAATCGGTTTTGCAATCGCAAAACGTTTGGTGCAAGATGGCTTCAAGGTCGGAGTATTGGACTACAATGCTGAAACAGCTGAAAAAGCAGTTGCTGAGTTGTCCGCAGAAAATGCTTTTGCGGTCGTTGCTGATGTATCCAAACAAGCAGAAGTAGCTGCAGCTTTCCAAAAAGTTGTTGACCATTTTGGAGATTTGAATGTTGTCGTGAACAATGCAGGTGTTGCGCCAACTACACCACTTGATACAATTACAGAAGAACAATTTACACGTACATTTGCTATTAACGTTGGTGGCGTGATTTGGGGTGCTCAAGCTGCACAAGCTCAATTCAAAGCGCTTGGCCATGGCGGAAAAATCATCAATGCAACTTCACAAGCAGGTGTTGTAGGTAACCCTAACTTGACTGTTTATGGTGGTACTAAATTTGCAGTTCGTGGGATCACACAGACTTTGGCGCGTGACTTGGCGGATTCAGGCATCACTGTCAATGCGTATGCACCAGGTATCGTCAAGACTCCAATGATGTTTGACATTGCCCATGAAGTTGGTAAGAACGCAGGTAAAGATGACGAATGGGGTATGCAAACATTCGCTAAAGATATCACTTTGAAACGTCTTTCTGAACCAGAAGATGTAGCAGCGGCTGTCAGCTTCCTTGCTGGACCTGACTCAAACTACATCACAGGTCAAACCATTATCGTGGATGGTGGTATGCAATTCCATTAAGATGAAAAAAGAGGTTGGGATCAACATCCTAACCTCTTATTTTGTGCGTTCACAATAAAAGAAACGGAGATCAAAAAAACCACTCCCGAAAGGGAAGTGGTTCTGTGTTGGTTCTTATTTGAGACCGTATTTTTTGTTGAAACGATCCACACGTCCATCTGCTTGAGTGAACTTTTGACGTCCAGTGTAGAATGGGTGTGAGTCTGATGAAATTTCAACACGGATCAATGGGTAAGTTTCACCTTCGAATTCAACTGTTTCGCTAGAGTACTTAGTTGAACCGCTGAGGAACTTGTAACCAGTAGTAGTGTCCATGAAGACAACAGGGCGATATTCTGGATGGATATCTTTTTTCATTTTGCAATATTTCCTTTCTGCCATGGTCTCTTTCCGAGCCATAGATTGTTACTAAGCTAGTGTACCAAATTTCCAGGATCTTGACAAGTATTTTCACTAATTTTATTTAAATTAATGGTCAAAAAAATCACCATGGCAGGACCAAGGCGATAATGATCTTATTATTGTTCAGATTGATTTGGATCTTTTGGTGCTTCAACTGGTTGATCAGCTTGTCCCTCAGTGTGTTCGTGTGTTTCTTTTTTGATTTCATTTACAGCAGTTTTTACAGTAGAAGTTGTCACGCGTCCAACAGATTGGGCAAATCCTTTACCAGATTCAGCAAGTTCTTCGAATGTTCCTTTAGTGATTTTACCACCTGACATCGCCAAGAGACCAGTTACAACAATAGCGATAGATGCGATCAAAGCAAGGATCAAACCAAAGCCGATTGAAACCCCATAGCCATTGAAATTAACAGCGTACTTGTTCACACCGAAGACATCGATCAATGTTACAACAGTTGAGAGAGACCCTGATACGATAACACCAATTGCAAAACCTTTTGGTAGTGAAGTTTTTACATCGTTCAAGCAAGCAAGGACAATCGCAACGACTGCGAAGATAATAACAAACCATCCATCTCCGCGAAGGCCATTCCAGCTGTATGAACCAAAGTTTCCAGCATTCAGGCTTGCCCATGGCAAGAAAGAGCTAAGAATCGCCACCGCAGCAGAGATAATAATAAACAAACGATTTTTTTCCATAATAAGTCTCCTTAAAAATTTTATTAGCTTTATTTTACCATAAGAAAGATCAAATGAAAACCCCGTGACCAAGATAAAAAGGCTGAGAAATCGTTCTCAGCCTTCGTTCGTTCGTGCCACTTCTTG
The DNA here is from genome assembly GCF_001813105.1 of Streptococcus sp. HMSC072C09. Lineage (NCBI taxonomy): Bacteria > Bacillati > Bacillota > Bacilli > Lactobacillales > Streptococcaceae > Streptococcus > Streptococcus sp. HMSC072C09. The sequence goes on from NZ_KV811488.1 coordinate 150,698, forward strand.
TAGCTCTTTGTAGATTTGATCGTTTTCTTCAAGGGAGTAGGAGTTGGCTCCACTCGCTAGTGGATGGCCACCACCATTATGACGTTTGGCAATCTCGTTGATCACTTTTCGTTTGCTACGCATCCGGACACGGAAGTGACCGTCGGCCTGCTCAACAAAGATAGCCCAAACAGATACGGTATCGATGCGTCCAGGAGCTCCGACAATTGCAGCGGTCTCTGAATCACGTAGATCGAATTTCTTCAAGAGCTCTTGTGTTAGGGTCACACGCGCAGCGCCATGTTCATCGATCTCAAGATGGTCATAGACATAGCCTTGAAGCTTAGCTGTCTTAAGGTTGATCGTATCCATCTGACGAGCAAGTGCTGTAAAATCGAAGGGAATGCTGCGAAGGGTTGCAGCGATCTCAAAGGTCCGAGTCGAAGTAGCAGGATAAAGGAAGCGACCAGTATCGCCGACAATCCCAGCATAGAGAAGACGCGCAGCACTCACAGGAAGTTCGAGCTCCAATTCCTTAGCAAAAAGTGCGATTAACTCACTGGTAGAGCTAGACTCAGTATCGACCCAGAGCAGATCGCCATAAGCATCGTCATTTGGGTGGTGGTCGATCTTGATCAGGAAATCACCAGACGTATAGCGCTTGTCATCGATGCGGGGAGTATTGGCCGTATCACAGACAATCACCAAAGCTCTAGCATAGTCCTCGTCCTTGACCTCATCCATCTCAGCAAGCCAAGTCAAGGTCGGTTCATCATAGCCAGTTGCCAAGACCAGCTTTTGAGGGAAGTGCGCACGCAGGAGATCCCGCAAGCCCACCTGGCTACCAATCGCATCCGGATCCGGATTCTGATGACGGTGGATAATAATCGTGTCATAAGCTTGAATCTTTTCAAGAATTTCATTCATTACGTTCATACATTACCTCATTTTCTCTGTCAATTTTAACATAAGAAAGGCCCATCCAGCAAGCATTTATCACTAATTAGAAGCTATGGAAGCGGTTTTACATTGGATAGATATTTTGTTAGAATGAAACCAATAGAACATGTTTTTCTTCCGCTACTATTTGGATCGCCAAGCAATTTACTATATTCGTAATCACTACGAAGGAGCAACTGATTATGAGAAACTGTTAGCATATGGCAAAGAAAATAATATTGAATTTGATTACACAACCGGCTCTAACTACCATAATCGCTTTACTCCTAAAGATGGCTTTAAACGTCCCTATAATATGAAGGTTCAAGTCCCTCAGGGCAATTCAGCTAAAGGAAAAGATTTGAACAATGCGCGGATGGTGGAGTTTATTGTGAATTTAGATACCGGCGAGTTTGAGAGTCAATGGGATGCCTATGACAATCATAAACTAGCAGATGGTCGCTATGATTCTAATCCAGGAAAATATTCTAATGAAGAATTAAGAGAAATCGCCAATACGGAGTCCTTTAACTATGGTCCCTCAACAGGTCAAAATTCAGATGTTACTAAGTTTTACGAAGGTAAACATGGAATGCTCGATGTGGATGGTACTCCTGAACCAGCTACTCGAGTTAGAGCTAAAGAGTTATTCCGTTATGAAAAAGATTTGGGCAAAAAAGATGAAAAGACAGGAAATGTAAGTCAATTTGCGGATATAGCAAGGAAAGGAAATCAAGATTATGAAGCATGGCAACGAAATACAAAAGGAATGTCAGAAGAAGAAAAAGTGGAAGAGTATAATAAATTTAAGAAATCTCTTAATGGCAGTGCTGATAATAATACTGGCTATTATGACTATACTCAAAGTCAATTCTATCCGAAAGACCACCAGTAGTGCGTATGATATTTTACAGAAACAGAGATTTGTTTTGGTACAAGATAAAAATGACTGGGGAAAAGAGTGGAGTACTGGAGTAGGATTTGATTTAAAAGATAAGGAATTGTACAATTCGTATTTTGCAGTTATTAAGAGGAATAAATTATATGGTGGTTATGGAAATTATGGAACTAAAGAAATGTACCAACGTTCTTTTAACAGAGAAATATCATCCATTTTAGTTAATCTGAAAATTTCACCAGATGAAATCAAAAAGAATAATTATCAAATTACACGCTCACCAGATTCTTTAGTAAATAAAGAATTATTGAAAGAGGAATATCCGCCAGAATTTGAAGGTAGATATTCTATCAAGGATAGTCAGTTTTCCAAAGTTCGTATCACCTACAACAAAGAATTCTTACCCACTAAAATCGAATGGTACTATAAGGGTGAAGAAGGGCTAAAATGGTACACTTGGCGCACCTATTCGTATCCCTTCAAAAATAAGTCTGATTTTGATAAGAGATTGGATGAAGAAATCGAAACTATTAAAGCAATTCAAGAAGAAAACGAGGGTGATTAGGTTGAATCGGTCCAAATTCTTGAAACGTGTCCCTTCTTTCACCTTATCGGGAAAGGTTTCGTGCAAAATGCTTGAAAAAGTGGTATAATACGGGAAATAGCTTTTGGGAGGAAATTATGACTGTAGCGAAGATTGTTTTTGCTAGTATGACTGGAAATACAGAAGAAATTGCTGATATCGTAGCGGACAAATTCCGTGATCTTGGTGTCGAAGTAGATGTGGATGAGTGTACAACTGTGGATGCGGAGGACTTCCTTGATGCGGATATCGCAGTAGTAGCGACTTATACATACGGCGATGGAGAGCTTCCAGATGAGATCCAAGATTTCTACGAAGATTTGGCTGGCCTTGATCTCAAAGGCAAACTTTACGGTGTTGTAGGATCAGGTGATACCTTCTACGATGAATTCTGTAAAGCAGTTGATGATTTCGACCGTTGCTTCGCTGCGACTGGTGCTGAAAAAGGTTCTGAGTGTGTCAAAGTTGATTTGTCTGCAGAAGACGAAGACATTGAAAAATTAGAAGCCTTTGCAGAAGAACTTGTAGCAAAAGCAAATTAATGACAAAGAGGCTGGATCGATGGATTAAAGCCTCGATTTATATCCAAAATAAAGAGGAGACACATGGATTTAGATCAGATTCGTAAGGACATTGACCAGATCGATCAAGAGCTTGTAGCCTTGCTGGAAAGACGGATGGTCTGTGTCGGTCAGATTGTAGAATATAAGGAGCAGCAGGGCTTGCCAGTGCTCGATCAAGGAAGGGAGAGAGAAGTGCTTGAGAAAGTCGGCTCTCTCGTGACGGATGAGCAGTATCGTGCGACTATTCAAGCTCAGTTTCAAGATATGATGAAGCGCTCGAGAGATTACCAAGAGGAGGTGAGGGTGCGTGACTAGTCTATCGATCAAGCAAAAAGCACAACAGTATGTGGTCCTAACAGGTATGGCTCTTTTCATTGGACTCTTGGTTGGTGCCATTGACATGATTTTTGGTCAAGGTCTTCTTCTGATTGGAGATTTCCGAAGTCAGCATTGGCCCTTGATTCTTTTTCTAGCCATAGCGGGTCTTGTCATCGTTTATCTTTATAAACGTTTTGGTGGCAAGGCTTCAAAAGGGATGGGCCTCATCTTTGATGTTGGACACGCGCGTGAGGAAAAAATCCCCTTGGTCTTGGTGCCTTTGATTATGCTGACGACCTGGATGAGCCATCTCTTTGGTGGTTCGGTCGGTCGGGAAGGTGTAGCAGTCCAGATCGGTGCGACCCTTTCGCATCGTTTTGCCCGTCATATTAAGATTCCAGATGCTTCGCGTATTTTTCTCATGACCGGGATGGCAGCTGGTTTTGCGGGGCTCTTTCAGACGCCACTCGCAGCAACCTTCTTTGCCCTTGAAGTCTTGACAGTTGGGGAGTTGCAGTTGATGGCTCTCTATCCAGCGCTCATTGCCTCAATCGTGGCTAGCTTCACCTCTCATGCCCTTGGCTTGGAGAAATTTGCTGTGCCACTAAGAGAAACGCTGAGCTGGACACCAGAGACCTTGATTAAAGTCGCCCTTCTTGGACTGGCTTTTGGCCTCGCTGGGAAACTCTTTGCTGTTAGCCTTTCCTGGTTGAAGAAAACCGTCGCTCAAGTCTTGCCTAATCCTTATATCCGGATTGCCCTTATAGGGGCTGGACTCAGCTTGGTCCTCTTGACCCTCCAGCTGACCAAGGTCGGCACTTATAGTGGACTTGGAACCAATCTGATTGATGTAGCTTTTCATCAGGGGAGTGCCCAGAGTTATGACTGGATCTTGAAGCTCCTCTTTACCGTAGTGACCATCTCTGCTGGATACCAAGGGGGAGAAGTGACCCCGCTCTTTGCGATCGGAGCTACGCTTGGAGTCTTCCTTGCTCCTATGCTAGGTCTTCCAGTCTTAGTCGTGGCTGCTATCGGATATGCCAGTGTCTTTGGCAGTGCGACGACGACCTTGCTCGCACCGATCTTGATCGGAGGAGAAGTCTTTGGCTATGCCAACCTGCCATTCTTTGTCATTGCTTGCGCCATCGCCTATTGCCTACCAAAAGAGTGGAGCATTTATTCCGGACAAAAAGTTGCGAAAAAGTAGAGAAAAGAGCTTTACAAACCTGAAATTATCTGATATGATAGTTTCTGTGCGTAATGGAAGCACAAAAATACAGTTTATCCGCTGAGGGAGGTCCCTCAAGATTGACGAAGATAGGAGAATAAAATGAATCCATTAATCCAAAGCTTGACTGAAGGTCAACTTCGTACTGATATCCCTGCATTCCGTCCTGGTGACACTGTTCGTGTACACGCGAAAGTTGTCGAAGGATCTCGTGAACGTATCCAGATCTTTGAAGGCGTTGTTATCGCTCGTAAAGGTCAAGGACACACTGAAATGTACACTGTTCGTAAAATCTCTAACGGTGTCGGTGTTGAACGTACATTCCCAGTACACACTCCACGTGTAGAAAAGATTGAAGTTGTACGTTACGGTAAAGTACGTCGTGCGAAATTGTACTACCTTCGTGCATTGCAAGGTAAAGCAGCTCGTATTAAAGAAATCCGTCGTTAAGACGAACAAGGAGGCGGGAGTGATCTCGCTTCTTTTTTTATCGGTCCCCTTAGTTCAATGGATATAACAACTCCCTCCTAAGGAGTAGTTGCTGGTTCGATTCCGGCAGGGGACATAAATAGAAAAGAACACTGAATCTTCAGTGTTTTTTTGTTGGTTTATGCAAGGATGGTTCTTGGGGAAAGTTCTTGTATGGTATAATAGTGGAAAACGTAACATTGTCTTTTAAGGTAATTCTATCATGTTGGAATACCAAATTAAGAAGATTATGAGTGCTCTGCAAGTTTAGTCTAAAAGGGATATAAGAAAAGGAAGGAAAATGAAAATTTCTAGTCCAAGGTCTATCATCACTTTTGATTATGAAAATGGTAATGTTTTAAAAGCAAAAGGGAGAATTGTTGATTGATGGAAGTTTTACTGTATATAGGTCAAGTATACAGAATTGTGAGGCATCATTCAACCACATTCGTATCACACAGAACGAGATTGATAAACTTGTCGAGGAAGTGCAGTCCATGATGACTGAGCAAACAATGCATCTCGAATTTATCTGAGTTAGAGTAGGAGAAGGATGATGAAAATCGATTACGGTGAACGGATGGTCATATGGGAGTGGGATGGTTGTGTAATAAAGATAGAACAACCAGATATCATTCATGCGGAATATAATAAAGATGAGAACATTGTTATCGTCTATAGTGGAGAAAACTTTGTAAGCAAAATCATTTTCTACTTTAGTTTAGAAGGAAAATTGTTAGGGCAACAAAATATACTAGAAGGAACCCTAGATTGGAATCATAATGGGAAGCATCAGATTAGTTTTCATCATTTACATTATCTTCGCTTTAGCCCTAAATATCAGCGAATCTTCAGTATATTTCGCTCATCCAGCGATTTTGACGTTCCATCAGAACTAGAGGTTTATAATTTAGAAGGTGAGAAAATCGACCAAATTGAATCTCCTGCAGGATTTACTATGCTATATATTTCTGAGATAAGTAAGAAGAAACTGGGAATTGTATGCGAGGCTCTTAAAGAGGATTGTTTTGATAAATCTGGTCGAAGAGATTTCTATTTTAATTTGGAGTTAGAAACTAGAAAATGGGTAAAAGATGGCATCGCCTATTGAGGAAGAGAAAAAGAAGCCTGATTTTATGATATTCTGGTTGAGAAAATAACTTGCACTAGGAGAATACAAATGAAACCAACAAAACTAGAATGGGAAGATGTTACCAAGTTTGAAGAGGTAAAAGGATACGGTCAGCATATATGGAGAGATGAGGACAAGTATTATTTGGTTTTAGAAGAAGGAACCGTAGTTTCTTGGTTAGTTGTCTATGAATTACCAAATGAGCTGTTTGCCTTATTAGATAGTGGGGAAAGAACGCTAAGCGAAGTATCTTGGAAGATTAAACACGATTCTTGGCCACCGTCAGAAGAAGAAAAGAACGAAATTAGAAAAGATAGAGCTAGAAAAAAGCCAATTGTGCTGATTTCTAACCGTAAAAATCAGTTGCTTTTTAGTAACAAAGAACTTGAAATACTTATTCCCAAAGCGGAACAACAATGGATAGAATCAATGGGTAAACTTCCAGATGATTATGTATCACCATTGAAATAGACAAAAAGAAATAGTATGACAACAGAAATTCAACAATACAAAAATTGTACGATATTAAAAAACAAGAATGATTATCAGATCCTGTGGAGTAGAGGGAAAGAAGTGCTTAACTTTCCCATTAGCCAAAAATTAGCAGAACGTGTTTCAAAATCAGAAAAAGATGCTTTAGAAGTAATGTTTTATTGTGAACATCATCGTTGGCCAAAGGCAGATGAGTTAGATGATTATAATCATTCCAATACGATTGTACATAGAGGCGATGGATTTGTTGTATATGAAACAGATGGTTATTACGAAATTAGCTTCTTTAAAGAAGTTGGAGGAGCTATGGGCCCAGAAGTATGCTATCCCATTACTAAGGAACTAATGGATAAAGCATTTCAATCTTCTAGGGAAGCATATGAGGTGATGATTTATGCCGAAACAGGGCACTGGCCCTTAAGTAAGCAAGATGATATTGATAGAAACTATATACGTAATCATCCTGAAACTATGCTACCAAATATAGAAGATCAACGTGAGTTGTTTGATGTTGAAGAGTTTAAAGCTCTTGTAAAAAAAACTATTGTTTCAGAACTAGAACCTAGCGAACTTGACGCTATTGGTATAGTTGATAATCATTTAGAGCTTCTTCTGGTGGATTCAGTCGGCTGGCAGGAAGAGATAGAAGCAGTCCATCTGGAAATTCTGCAAGAAAAACTCAATAACTATATCTACTTCCTCGAAAGCAAGCAATATGTGGATAGATATGGCGATAGCTTTGATAAAAAAGTCATTCATATCACCTTCCAATGTTCTCCATCGGATAATGGACTATCCTTTCTCACCGCTGTTCAGAAAGTATTGCAACCGACAGATATGAGCTTGAAGGTAGAATTACCGGAGTAAAGAACAACTAAGAAGAATAAAATTAATCAATTTATGAGGGATAAATAATATTAAAGCGAAGGTCAGTCAAAAAATAAGATGGCTAAAAAGTAGACCAAAAGTAGACCAAAAGTAGACCAAAATTTTCTAAAAGCCTATTTTATATTTCGGCAGGGGACAGAGATAGAAAAGAAAACACTGGCAGTTGAACTGCATCCCAAAAGTTAGATTTTTTCTGTCTAACTTTTGGGGTGTAGTTCACTTATGACAGAGTGTTGACGTTTTAGAGCTTTGTTGTTTCGAACAGTCCCAAAACAAGAAAAACAAAAAAATGATGGTCTAGGAGCTCGATACATTGAGCTTCTTTTTCTTGAGAAATTCAAATCATAATTTTACAGACTTTTAGGTCATTAATTGATTCTCCCCTCCGCTTTTTCTTTGACTCTCCTTTCTTATTTTTCTAAAATAGTAGGTGTGTGAAGGGAGATTGATATGAAAAAAGGTTTGGTAATTGTGCTTTCTGCTTTGGTCTTGGCTTCGTGTGGTCGTCCTCAGAGGACGGTGTCGCCTAAGAGTTCGGATACCAAGCAGACCAGCACTTCGGAAAAGAAACAGTCTGGTATGGATTTGAAAGCCATCAAGGCTAAGGACTACTCGAGTATCAAGGGGACTTGGATCGATGGTCGTGGCAATGAGCTGATCTTTGATGATAAGGGCTTGGTCAGCGAGGATGTCGAGCTTGATGCATCGAGCTTTAAGCAGAAGGACCAGATCGCTGAGATGACGGTTAGTGCCAAGTCGGGTGTTGGAGGCTACGGTCTCTTGCTCCTTCCAAAAGGTCAGAAAGCGGGCAAAGACGATGCTTCGGATAAGTCCAAGGATCGGATCTGGGCTGGTCAGTCACCGGCTTATGGTGATGATGATAATTACTACTATCGCAAGAAAGAGCAACCGAAAGATCGGGAGCAAGCAGATACAGACGATAGCAGTAGTACGACAAAGACCAGTAAGGCCAAGAAGTGGAATACTCGATCGGATGGTGAGGTCAAGTCTTCGAAGAAGGCGGATAAGAATGATTATCCAGGCTACACCGATGCTCAGGTCGAAGCTGCGCGTGTCTGGGCTTATGTGATCAAGTCTGTACCGACAGAATTGAGTATTAATGAAAAGAGTGCTGGTACAAAAATTTACTTTGGTGGGCTAGGAGTTGACTATCCTAAAGATGTTCGTCAGTTGTTTACACCAATTTCTGCAGAAGGCCATGTGACTTATGCATCCAATGGTGATGGAACAGTCACGATCTATCCTGTACCGAGCCACTGGCAACAGTCTGCGGATGAACTCAATAGTGAAGAGTTTATGACGCAATTTACCCAAGGGATCTTGGACCATGCTGAAACGGTGACATTGCCAGACGGGGATCCAGACATGATTCGTCAGATTCTTGCAGTACTGAAGTAAGAGAGATTATGGTAGAATAATATTAGATAAAATTTTTTAAACTATTAAAGATCTAATGACCTATTAGGTTATAAGATTAAAGGTTTGGTATATCTTTTACAGGAAGCTTATGCAATTTTGGTCAATTACAGGTCGTTTTCTACTTGTAAAATTAAAAGGAGGCAATCTATGAAAAAAACTATGTTTGCAACAATGACCATTCTCTCGCTATTTCTGTCATCGTGCGCGCAAAAAGAAGTGAAGAATGAAGACAAAAAAGAGCAGTCTACTGAACAGAGTGTAAAAGATTCTACAAAGGAAAGTAAAGAATCAGTGGTCAAAGGAATGAATCAAGCCCCTACCTCATTGGTTGGAAATGAAAAACCTAATGTAGTATTTGCTTATATGCTTCAAAATCAAATCAATGGCGAAATTGAGATGGGGAAAGTGTATTATAATGAAGAATATCTGGTCCTTGTCTTATCTGCATCAGAAAATATGCTATCTTTAGCAAATATAAATCCAAAAGATTATTGTAAGACGCTTTTTGATTTAAAAGAAGAGATAGTAAAGCAATACAATGCAACTCAAAACAAACCGAGCAGTATAAAACTTAAAATATATGATAAAGACGAGAAGCTCTTGGCAACGGAGGAAAATGGAGCGTTGGTGATTAAGTAACTAAATTTAGTCAACCATTTGTCGCCATCTACGTTTTACATTCTTCTCACGAATCCACATTTATTGTTTTTTTAAGCTGATCCTGTTACAATGATAGTACTCGGAAAAGACTGGGCTTCCAGCCTTTTTCATTTCACTTTAGAAAGGTCTTTTATGAAACGCAAATCGATTTTGTTTCTCTATTTACTCTTGCTAGCGATCGGCCTAGCCTATGAGACCCAGTCACTGACAGAAGGCTGGATGTCTGGTAGTCAGTACGGGATTGTGGGACTTTCTACCCTGATCCTTTTGGTTTATGCACTTCCTGCTGTTTGGGCTCTCTTTCATTTTGCTAAGAAGTGGAAGTTGTCATGGGTACCGGTGCTCTTTTCTCTACTAGGTGGAGGCTTTGTTGCCGGTTGGTTGTCTAGCTTTGCCAATACCTATTTCCATGACATGATTCAAGCGATCGCTCCAAATAGCGACTTTTGGAACCAGTACGAGAGTGCCATCGCTGCGCCACTCTTTGAGGAACCCTTTAAGTTGATTCCAATCTTCTTTGTCCTCTATTTGTTCAGTGTCCGTCGCATCAAGTCGATCTTCCTCTTGGCGATTGCCTCAGGTCTTGGTTTCCAGATCGTGGAGGATTTTGCCTATATCCGTCAGGATCTGCCGGAAGGTTTCTCTTACACGGTGTCAGGGATTCTCGGTCGTGTGGCCAATGCGCCCATGTCTCACTGGGTCTACACAGGACTTGTGATGCTGGGGCTCTTCCTAATTGTCCAAGCAAGCAGAGGACGCAAGGATCTACGTCTAGCAGGCTGGGGATACTTAGTAGCTGGGTTTGGACTCCATTTTGTTGGCAATTCACCCTTCTCACAAATTGTGACCGAGTTGCCGATTGCGATTCCAGTCTTGAATGCTACTGGGCTCTTCTTGATCTACCAAGCTTATCAAACCGTCGAGCGATTAGAACAAGGAAAATAAAAACAAAAAAAGAATGCGTATGTTTGCACACATACGCATTTTTGTTATTTACCAAGACAGAACTGGCTGAAGAGTTGGGTAATGAGCTCATCTGGAGCAGCATCCCCTGTGATTTCTCCGAGGATTTCCCAGGTGCGGGTGAGGTCGACTTGGAGCAGGTCGACCGGCATACCGAGAGCCAAGCCTTCGTTGACCGCTTGCAAACTTTCAACAGCTTTCTCGATGAGGGAGATGTGACGGGCATTAGAAAGATACGTCGCATCTTGCTCAACCAGCCCAGCATTTTCGAAGAAGAGGGCGTTGATCCGGTCTTCGATTTGATCGATGTTTTGATTTTTCAGAACGGAAATCTTGATATGATCTTCCGGCAGTTGGTCGATTTCGATCTTCTCTGGGAGGTCAACCTTGTTGAGGAGAATGATGCGGTTGCTGTCTTGAGAGATTTCAAGGAGTTGGCGATCTTGATCGGTCAGGGGTTCACTAGCATTGAGAACCAGAAGAACCAAATCAGCTTCCTTGAGGGCTTTTTTCGACCGTTCGACACCGATTTGCTCAACGATGTCTTCGGTTTCCCGGATACCAGCCGTATCGACTAGTTTGAGGGGAACGCCGTTGATGTTGACGTATTCCTCGATAACGTCACGTGTGGTTCCTTCGATATCGGTCACGATAGCTTTTTCTTCGCGAAGGAGATTATTGAGGAGGCTGGACTTGCCGACGTTTGGACGACCGATGATAGCAGTAGAGATCCCTTCACGCAAGATCTTGCCACGACGGGCAGTCTTGAGGAGGTTGGTCAAAAGAGCTTCAAACTCACTGGTCTTTTCACGGATGATCTCAGTGGTTGCTTCTTCGACATCATCGTACTCAGGATAGTCGATATTGACTTCGACCTGGGCCAGAGTATTGAGGATCTCTTGGCGCGTGTTGTTGATGAGGTCAGACAAGGAACCGTCCAACTGTTTGACTGCAATATTCATAGCCTTGTCGGTCTTGGCGCGGATAATGTCCATGACAGCTTCAGCTTGGGTTAAATCGACCCGACCGTTCAGAAAGGCCCGCTTGGTAAATTCCCCAGGTTCTGCCAGACGAGCGCCTTCACGGATCACCAATTGCAGGATTTCATTGGTCACTGCAATCCCGCCGTGGGTATTGATCTCGATAATGTCCTCGCGGGTGAAGGTCTTCGGCGAGCGCATAGCCCCCACCATGACTTCGTCGAGAATCTCGTCCTTATCTGGATCCACGATATGACCGTAGTTGAGCGTGTGACTAGCCACCTTGCTTAAATCTTTCCCTTTGAAGATCTTTTGCGCAATGGCAAAGCTGTCTGTCCCGCTCAAGCGGACGATTCCGATCGCCCCCTCACCGAGAGGAGTCGAGATGGCAGCGATGGTATCAAATTCTTTAGTAATCATGTCAATTCTCTTTTCCTGTAGATTCATCTCTATTCTATCGTAAAGTAAGCAGACGGGCAAGGTTTTGCTTTTAGAACTAAAAGTTGGAAAGGTTTTCAATTAATTAGTGAAATCTCTTACAGAATATGCTATACTGTAAGAGAATATAAAAGG
>NZ_KV811488.1:162901-167603 GCF_001813105.1 Streptococcus sp. HMSC072C09
TTCCTGTAGATTCATCTCTATTCTATCGTAAAGTCAGAGGACGGGCAAGGTTTTGCTTTTAGAACTAAAACTGGAAAGGTTTTCAAATAATTAGTGAAATCTCTTTCAGAATATGCTATACTGTAAGAGAATATAAAAGGAGGTCTATGATGGTAAACCTAAAAGAACAGGTAGGAATTAAGGCGGCTGAGTTTGTCAAAGACGGCATGATTGTCGGTCTCGGTACAGGGTCAACTGCTTATTATTTTGTGGCTGAATTGGGTCGTCGCATCAAAGAAGAAGGCTTGCAGATCACAGCTGTCACAACGTCGAGTGTGACCTATGATCAGGCTGAAAGTTTAGGCATCCCGCTCAAGGCCATCGACGATGTCGAAGTGGTCGATGTGACAGTAGATGGCGCAGATGAAGTGGATCCTCAATTAAACGGGATCAAAGGTGGCGGTGGGGCTCTCCTCATGGAAAAGATCGTCGCAACCAATTCAAAAGACTGCATTTGGATTGTGGATGAATCCAAACAAGTCGCAACCCTTGGGGCTTTCAAACTTCCAGTGGAAGTAGTGCAATACGGGGCTGAAAATCTCTTCCGTCATTTTGAGCAAAAAGGCTACCATCCTGCCTTCCGTCTTGCGGAAGATCAACGCTTTGTCACTGACCAAGGCAACTTTATCATTGACTTGGATCTCAAGGTGATTAAGGATACGGAAGCTTTGGCTAATGAACTAGATCACACCGTAGGCGTTGTAGAGCATGGTTTGTTCTTGAATATGATTTCAAAAGTGATTGTAGGGACACCAGATGGCCCTGTCATCATTGAAAAATAGAGAGTGGGACAGAAATCGGTTATTCGTTAGAATTCGATTTCGTTGTCCCACCTCCGCACAGTTGAGTAGGGCTGTAAAAGCTGATGAAATCAGCGTAGTAGAGCCCACTCAACCACTGCGTCTTGCTCGACAACCTAAAAATAATTGAGAGGCTAGGACTTTTGTCCCAGTCTCGGATCAAACAACGGCTCTCTTCTTATAGGGATATGGTATAATATAGCTAGTTTAATAAAGGAAAGAGGCAGTATATGTCAAAATTTAAACGCATGCACTTAGTTGTGCTGGATTCAGTTGGGATCGGTGCTGCACCAGATGCCAATAACTTTGTCAATGCAGGAGTTCCAGATGGAGCATCTGATACTTTGGGACACATCTCTAAAACCGTCGGCTTGAATGTACCAAACATGGCGAAAATCGGTCTTGGAAATATTCCTCGTGAAGTGCCATTGAAGACTGTGCCAGCTGAAAGCAACCCAACTGGGTATGCGACAAAATTGCAAGAAGTCTCTCTTGGGAAAGACACCATGACTGGTCACTGGGAAATCATGGGGCTCAACATTACAGAACCTTTTGATACCTTCTGGAATGGTTTCCCTGAAGAAATTATTACAAAGATTGAAGAATTCTCAGGACGTAAGGTCATCCGTGAAGCTAACAAACCTTATTCTGGTACAGCGGTCATCGATGACTTTGGACCACGTCAAATGGAAACTGGTGAATTGATCATTTATACATCAGCAGATCCTGTCCTTCAAATCGCTGCTCACGAAGACATCATTCCTTTGGATGAACTCTACCGTATCTGTGAATACGCTCGTTCCATCACTTTGGAACGTCCAGCTCTTCTTGGTCGGATCATTGCGCGTCCTTATGTTGGGGAACCAGGCAACTTCACACGGACAGCCAACCGTCGTGACTTGGCTGTTTCACCATTTGCGCCAACTGTTTTGGACAAGTTGAACGAAGCTGGGATCGATACCTATGCAGTTGGTAAGATCAACGATATTTTCAATGGTGCTGGTATCAACCACGATATGGGCCACAACAAATCAAATAGCCACGGTATAGATACCTTGATTAAGACGATGGGACTTCCTGAGTTCCAAGAAGGGTTCTCATTTACCAACTTGGTAGACTTTGATGCTCTTTATGGTCACCGTCGCAATGCTCATGGTTACCGCGATTGCTTGCATGAGTTTGACGAACGCTTGCCAGAAATCATCGCTGCGATGCGTGAAGATGACCTCTTGATGATCACGGCAGACCACGGAAATGACCCAACTTACGCTGGTACAGACCATACGCGTGAATACATTCCATTCTTGGCTTATAGCCCATCCTTCAAGGGCAATGGTGTGATTCCAGTTGGACATTTCTCTGATATCTCTGCGACAATTGCAGAGAACTTTGGTGTTGAAAAAGCCATGATCGGTGAAAGCTTCTTAGACAAATTGAACTAAGATGACACGCTTCGCTCTCCTCGTAAGAGGGATCAATGTTGGCGGGAAAAACAAGGTCGTGATGGCAGAGCTTCGAGAGGAGCTCCAAACGATCGAGCTGGATGGGGTAGAGACCTACATCAATAGTGGCAATATCTTCTTTGAATCTGCTGGTTCTAAAGAAGAATTGGTGGATTTGCTGGGACATTTCTTTTGTGATCACTATCCCTTTATCCAGTCTTTTTCTCTCTTTTCAGCTGAGGACTATGCGCAAGATCTCGCTGCTTTACCAGCCTGGTGGCAGGAGGATCTGGCCCGCAAGGATGTTCTCTTTTACACAGAAGGCCTCAATCAGGATGCTATCTGGGAGCTGGTCTCCTCTTTTTCGCTCGGTGATGAAATCATCCATCGTGGGAATCTAGGGATTTACTGGGGCAAATACTCAGAAGAGACCTACACAAAGACCGCTTACCACAGACAAGTCCTCAAGATGCCGGATTACCGCCTGTTGACCATTCGCAATGCCAATACATTTGACAAAATTGGCCAATTTTTAAGGAAATCATAAAGGAGATATGCAATGACATTATTAGCAAAAATCAATGAAACAGCTGCTTTTTTGAAAGGCAAAGGAATGGAAGCACCTGAGTTTGGCTTGATCCTTGGATCAGGTCTTGGAGAATTGGCTGAAGAAATCGAAAATCCAGTCGTAGTAGACTACTCTGAAATTCCAAACTGGGGTCGTTCAACGGTTGTCGGCCATGCTGGTAAATTGGTCTACGGTGAGCTTGCTGGACGTAAGGTTTTGGCCCTTCAAGGACGTTTCCACTTCTACGAAGGAAACCCATTGGAAGTGGTAACTTTCCCAGTTCGTGTCATGAAAGTTTTGGGATGTGAAGGGGTTCTTGTTACCAACGCTGCTGGTGGTATCGGATATGGACCAGGTACTTTGATGGCTATCACAGACCACATCAATATGACTGGTCAAAACCCATTGATCGGTGAAAACTTGGATGACTTTGGTCCACGTTTCCCAGATATGTCTAAAGCTTACACACCTGAATACCGTGAGACAGCTCATAAAGTAGCTGACAAATTGGGTATCAAATTGGATGATGGGGTTTATATCGGTGTGACTGGTCCTACCTACGAAACTCCAGCTGAAATCCGTGCGTTTAAGACACTTGGCGCAGATGCTGTCGGAATGTCAACCGTTCCGGAAGTCATCATTGCAGCACACTCTGGTTTGAAGGTTCTTGGTATTTCATGTATTACCAACTTTGCGGCTGGTTTCCAAGAAGAGCTCAACCACGAAGAAGTAGTGGAAGTGACAGAGCGCGTCAAAGGCGACTTCAAAGGATTGCTGAAAGCGATTCTTGCTGAACTCTAATCCAATGAAAGTACGACTCCAAAGTCTGCCCTACGGACTGAGGTTACTTCTAGCTACTTTATCCTTGGGAATAGGAACAGGTCTGGTCGGAATTGCCTGCCATTATCTACTAGAAGGGGTGCAAGGGCTGGCCTTTGGCCAAGCTACGTCAGATTTGCTCCAGCAATTTCAAGAAGCTGGAGTTCTCCGTAGATTTCTGGTCTTGTGTGTGACTGGGTGCTTCGCAGCTGGCTTCTGGTATGTCCTGCAAAAACGTTATAAGATCCTGTCTATTCGCCAGCAAATTGACCTAGCTGGAGACCGGGATCCAGCGCCCTTAGCCCACCTCCTTCATGCAGGGATGCAGGTGGCGATTGTCGGAGCAGGTGCATCGGTCGGAAAAGAAGGAGCCCCACGTGAGGTCGGGGCTCTTCTAGCTGGTTGCTTGGCGAAGGGATTCTCACTCGCTCTTAAAGAGCGAAAAGTCTTGATTGCCTGTGGGGCTGGAGCTGGTTTGGCTTCGGTTTATCAGGTTCCCTTTGCCAGTAGCTTGTTCGTCTTTGAGACCTTAGGACTTGCCTACAGTTGGCAGAACCTTCTACTGGTTTTGACCAGTACTTATCTGGCCACCTGGGTCGCTCAGCCTATTGTTGGTCAGGAGGCCATTTATCACCTGTCCGCAGTTTCATGGTCGGCTAGCAGCTTCTTACAGGCTATTGTGATTGCTTTCTTGGTCACTCCCATGGCTCTGGTCTTTGCTTTCCTCGCCAAGCGGGCTAGTCACAAACGGCGCAAGGATGGGACGATTCTTTGGGCTCTTCCTCTAGCCTTTCTAATGCTGGGGAGCCTAGTAGCCTTTTTCCCTATCTTTATGGGAAATGGCCAGGTACTAGCGCAATCCCTCTTGTCTAGTCAGCCGATTCCTTATCTTCCACTGGCTCTTGCAGTGAAGGGGCTTCTGGTTTATCTCCTCTTGCGCAATGGTGCTTATGGGGGTACCTTGACACCATCATTTGCCTTAGGAGTTGGATCTGGCTACCTAGTGACCTTGCTTTTGACAGTCCTTGGGATTC
>NZ_KV811489.1:0-76521 GCF_001813105.1 Streptococcus sp. HMSC072C09
TAGTGGTTGTAGTAGTCGGCTCTTGAGTCGTAGTTGTAGTAGTGGTTGTTGTAGTGGTTGATGTCATATCGCCATCCACTCCACCGTTTGCATTAATATTTGCAACAGATGCATTTACTTCCTTGGCAACAACGGCTTGCTCACCTTTAACGTGATACCAGACCTTAGTATTGTTTAAGAAATTCTTTTGATTTTCATTCTCTACTTTAGTCTGGTAAAAGATCAGGACACCAGTCTTATTAATTTCACTTTGAGGAATAGTAACCGTAATTTTTCCTGCTGCATCAATTGTGAAAGTTGCTCCAGGAAAGGCTGCTAAGAAATCATCGATAGCAGTTGAGCCACCGTAATATCCTGGTTTGTTACCTGTAGTAGTAATACTAAAACTATCTTTTACAAGTGAATGACCACCTTGGATGTCATCTTCAACACGAACATCACCATCTACATCTAAGTTCATTGCATTAATGGTTAGTGTCCAAAGAATATGTTCAGGATCATTCGCGTGCATATCACCCGCTTTGAGATAGAATGGAGCGCTGTTAACACCAGTAGCCATTTTCTTAACGTTTAATTCTACTTTTCTAGCTCCACTAATAATAGTGAATTTTCCAACATGCTCCTTATCGGTTGCTGTATCGTTATGACCCTCAATCTCAAACTCACCCCAACCGCGAATGTTTTGAAGGTTTTTGATAGCTTCATTGAAAGTAACTGTCGCAGATCCATCTGTAATGACCATGTCTCCAACGTAAGTTCCGTCAATACTTAGTGGAATAGTCTTTTTAAATCCTACCCCAAAGACTGTTCCAGAACTAGTCCAATTAACTTTTAATGTATCCCCCGGTTGAATCTTTTGTGCATGCTCATCAAATGTAAACTTAACAGTTGTTTGTCCACCATCTGTGATTTCTTCTGATGAAACAGTAAGTGAGCTAATATTGTTGCTGACATCGCCAGCTTTTACCATATCAGATTGCGACAATACGATGAATAATAATGGTAAAAATACAATAAAGAAGACTTTGGCAAGTCTACTTAGATTCATTTTTTTCATTTTCTTCTCCCATTTTTCTCCAATATTTACATCAATTTGTATGTTGTTGCCAAAAACTTACAAAATTGAGAAATTTTTATAGGTGTCTTTTAAGACGACATTAATAAAAGTGCACCCCCCACTCGTCTATTTTCAAAAAAGACATCTACAAAGTGAATTATATCACAAATTAGTAAGATTTTAACAATAAAAATATTTTATCTATGAAATTTTAAGGATTTTATAAAAATCAGATAAATGAAAAAGGACTATTGTTTGTTAAAATAGTCCTTTTAGCTTAAAGTGGAACAACTTCAAGCTTATGTTTTATCTCATTGTCACAAATTCTTCGGATCCGGTTGGGTGAATGGCGACGGTTGCGTCGAAATCAGCTTTTGTCGCTCCCATCTTGATAGCAACTGCAAATCCTTGGATCATTTCATCGACTCCGTAGCCAAGACCATGAAGGCCAACGACCCTTTCTTCGGGACCAGCAGTGATGAGTTTGAATTTTGCTTGCTGGCGGTGTTGGGTTACAGCAGTGTACATGGAAGCAAATTGAGAAGTATAGACTTTGATATGCTCTTTTCCATAAGTTTGCTGGGCTTCTTCCTCCGTTAGGCCAACGGTTCCGATAGCGGGGTGAGAAAAGACAACAGTCGGGATATTTGTATAATCCATTTTGGCATTGACTTTTCCATTGAATAGTCGTTCAGAAAGAGTGCGTCCAGCTTTAATAGCGACAGGGGTTAATTCTTTTTCTCCTGTGACATCCCCAAGAGCATAGATTCCTGGAATAACTGTATTCTGGTACTCGTCCACTGCAATGAATCCTTTTTCATTTAAGGTGACACCTGCAGCTTCTAGATTGAGGTCCTGGACGTTTGGTTTTCGTCCTGTTGCCCAGATAACATGATCTGCCACGTGGCTAGTCATATCCTCAAAATAAATCTTCACACGACCGTCTTCTAATTTTTCAAGCTTCATGGGAACCTTATGTTTGTGAAGCGGAAGGTTTTGTTTTTCCATTTCTTCCATTAAGCCATCGACAATGTAGGAATCAAAACTACGTAAAACCCGATCTCTTCGGATGAAGAGGTCTGTTTGGACTCCTAAATGGTGGAGCACACCAGCTAGTTCCACCGCGATGTAGCCAGCCCCGATAATGGCAACAGATGTAGGGAGTTCTTCCCAAGCAAAGACATCATCAGAAGTTTCGCCAAATTCAGCTCCAGGAACAGAAGGGATAAAAGGATGGGCACCGGTCGCAATCACGATATGCTTAGCCTTAATGGTTTCTCCATTTACCTCAACCGTATGAGCATCCACAAAACGGGCACGTCCTTCAATTCGTTCAACTCCATTTCGCTTGAAACTGCCATCATAGGAATTACGGGAACGATCAATATAGGCTTCGCGATTTTTTCTTAAGGTTGCAAAATCAAATCTTGTTTGTTCAGAAGTAAATCCATAGTCTGGTCCATAATCGCGAATAGCTTCTGCAATTTGTGCACCATACCACATAATCTTTTTAGGCACACATCCTCTGTTGACACAGGTGCCACCCAATTGTTTTTCTTCAATGACAGCAGCGCGCGCTCCGTGCTCCCCAGCCCGGTTCATGGTAGCGATTCCTCCACTACCTCCACCGATTGAAATAATATCAAATTCTTTCATGTTTTCCTCCTAAATGGGATTTCAGTTTGATTGTAATATCAACTGTTACAAAAGTCAAGGGTTTAGCATGTTACCAAGCATTTAAATTTCATTTTGCCGTGTCAATTTTAGATAGAAAAGTAAGGAAATATGGTATACTATGGTATAGAATAAAACGCTTTCTTTGATGGAGAAAAACGATGAAGAAATTGAAAAAATGGCAACTTTTTGCAGCTGCAGGTGCAGCTATTGCGGTGATTGGAACAGGAAGTGTGATGGTGTTTTCGCACCCAACTACACCTGATCAGGCAATCACGAAAGAAACTCCAATGGTGCAAACGGTCAAGGATGGATCGATCGCTTCTTCAGTCTTGTTAACTGGGAAAGTCACTGCCAACCAGGAACAGTATGTCTATTTTGATGGAACCAAAGGGGATTTGCAGTCGATTTTGGTCAATGTAGGAGATCAAGTGACGGCCGGTCAGCCAATTGTTCAGTATAGCAGTACAGAGGCCCAAACCGCTTATGATGCAGCCGTTCGTGCTGTCAATAAGGCAGATCGTCAGTTAAATGACTTACTGACAAATGGTGTGACCATTGATACGACAGGCGATGAAGAAGCAGATGCCAAATCAGCTTCGCAGACCCAGCGAACAGTCGATTCTCAAGCTAGCGATTTACGAGATGCTAAGTCGGATGCAGTCGATAATATGAACAAGGCTAAGGCTCTTCTGGATGCGACAACAGTTAGGAGTAATACAGATGGTACCGTGGTCGAAGTCAATAAAGATGTTTCAAAATCGACTACAGGGACCAACCAAACTCTGGTTCACATTGTGAGCAACGGGAATTTACAAGTCAAAGGGGAATTGTCTGAATACAATTTGGCCAATATCTCTGAAGGTCAGGAAGTGGTCCTCACTTCCAAGGTTTATCCGGATAAAACCTGGACAGGAAAGATTTCTTATGTAGCCAACTATCCGACCGACGCGGGTCAAGCAGGCACCAATGCAGCAGGTGGAACACAAGGAAGCGGTGGAGCCAAGTACCCATTCACAGTGGATATTACCAGTGAGATTGGGGAACTCAAACAAGGCTTTTCTGTCAATATTGAAGTCAAAAGTTCTACTCAACATCCCCTTGTTCCCGTGACAAGTGTCATGGCTGATGGGGATACGAGTTATGTATGGACGGTCGAAAATGGCAAGGCTAAGAAAGTAAAAGTGACGCTTGGTAACGCCGATGCTGAAAATCAGGAAATCTTGTCAGGCTTGAAGAAAGATGCTCAAGTTATTGTGAATCCTAATGAGAAACTGGAAGATGGAAAAGAGATCGGAAAATATGACAAAATTGATTGAACTAAAAGGAATCAATAAAACCTATAAAAACGGGGACCAGGAACTTCGTGTCTTAAAAGACATCGATTTAGAAGTCGAAGAGGGAGAATTTGTGGCCATTATGGGTCCATCTGGCTCAGGGAAATCGACCTTGATGAACGTCATTGGCTTGTTGGACCGCCCGACCAGTGGAGAGTATTTTCTAGAAGGTCAGGAGGTTGGAAATCTCAGTGAGAAAAAATTAGCACGTGTTCGAAATGAACAGATCGGTTTTGTCTTTCAACAATTCTTTCTTCTCTCTAAGCTCAATGCCTTTCAAAATGTGGAACTGCCTCTCATTTATGCAGGAGTTCATCCTGCTAAACGGAAAGAATTAGCTGAGCAGTACCTTGAAAAGGTAGAGCTCCATTCTCGCATGCACCATTTGCCTTCGGAACTCTCTGGAGGTCAAAAACAGCGGGTAGCGATCGCTCGAGCTCTCGTCAATCAGCCAGCCATTGTCTTAGCAGATGAGCCGACTGGTGCCCTAGATACCAAGACGGGAGAGCAAATAATGGACTTGTTGACCAAGCTAAACCAAGAAGGAAAAACCATTATCATGGTTACACACGAGCCAGAAATTGCAGCCTTTGCGCATCGTCGCATCGTCATTCGTGACGGAGTGATCTCCTCAGATAGCAAGCTGGAAAGGGGGACCTAATGCAAAATTGGAAATTTGCGATCAGCTCGATTATGAGCCATAAATTACGGTCTTTCTTGACCATGGTGGGGATCATTATTGGGGTTGCTTCTGTTGTTGTCATCATGGCACTGGGAGATGGTATGAAGGCTGGTGTTACCAAGACCTTCACCAAGGACCAAGAGTATGTACAAATCTCTTATTCTCCCAACAAGAGTGGCTATGTGACTGGGATCAATATTGGCCCTTCTGATGATACAGGAGAAGGCGGAGGCGAAAGTGGCCCTGCAGCTGAAGACCGAGGGATGACTGCTCCATCGGATATTGATGGGGAAAACGCTGAAGATGTTGATGGTCAAGTTCAAGAAGCACCACCAGTTGTGCAAGAATCTTGGGTCAAGGAATTAACCAAGATTCAAGGAATCGATGGCTATTATGTAGGCAATACCTCCAATGCAACTATTGCTTTTCAAAAGAAAAAAGCAGACGGAGTGAACATTCAAGGGGTAAATGAGACCTATTTTTCTGTCAAAAAGGTTGAGCTCTTATCTGGACGAAAATTAACCCCTTCAGACTATAGTAATTTCTCCCGGGTGGTGCTCCTTGATGAAGGATTGGCCCAACAATTATTTGGAACGGAGAATCCACTGAATCAGGTGGTCTCTGTTGGAGACAACAATTATCGCGTCGTTGGTATTTTCAAGGATCCAAATGCAGGAACAGCTCTTTACGGAGCTTCCTCAGGTGGAAGTGCCTTGATGGCCAATACCCAGCTGGCATCTGAATTCGGAACCGATGAAATTCAAAATATTGTCGTCCATGTACCGGATGTGAAACAGATCAAAACCGTTGGGATCGAAGCTGCTCAAAAGTTAACAGAACTTTCAGGTGTTCGCCAGGGAGAATTTCAAATCTTTAATTTGGATAGCATCCTAGAGGAAACCAATAAAGTAGTAGGAATTATGACGTCAGTGATCGGTGCCATTGCAGGGATTTCCCTTTTGGTTGGCGGGATTGGAGTCATGAATATCATGTTGGTTTCTGTGACAGAGCGGACGAGAGAAATTGGACTTCGCAAAGCATTGGGAGCAACCCGAGGTAAGATTTTGGTTCAATTTTTGATTGAGTCGATGGTCTTGACCATCATTGGTGGACTGATTGGACTTGGCCTTGCTTATGGTGTGAATAGCTTGATTACTACACTCGCAGCAGCCTCCCTAGAAGGACCGCCGATTATTTCCTTAAATGTCGCTATCGGCAGTATTATTTTCTCTGCTTTTGTAGGCATCATCTTTGGAATTTTACCAGCAAATAAGGCTTCTAAGTTAAATCCGATCGAAGCACTGCGTTATGAATAAAAAAATAGGAGCGGGTCAGGATGAATGGATCAAGATTCTCCACGCTCCTTTTTGATGCTGTTGTGGAATAGCTTGTCGAAACCTTTTCAATCATCTCGCCCTGTACAGGTTAAACAGTTTAAGCAGTCAACGACAGTTTTCAGATATTATTTGAGTATAGCTTCGAGAGGTTACATTTTACCTAGCCTTATTTTTGTTTAATTGGTAAATATTAGTGAATTTCTGGCCTAAATATGATAGAATAGGGGAGAATAACTTAGGAGGTTCCAAATGACTACTGAACATATGGAAGAATTGAATGACCAGCAGATTGTCCGTCGTGAGAAAATGGCGGCCCTTCGTGAACAAGGAATCGATCCATTTGGGAAGCGATTCGAACGTACTGCAAATTCAGGTCAATTAAAAGAAAAATATTCAGAATTAGATAAAGAACAACTCCACGAATTGAACGAAACAGCAATTATTGCCGGTCGTCTCGTAACCAAACGTGGAAAAGGAAAGGTTGGCTTTGCCCATCTTCAAGACCGTGAAGGTCAAATTCAGATCTACGTTCGTAAGGACGCTGTTGGAGAAGAAAACTACGAGATCTTCAAAAAAGCAGACCTTGGTGATTTCCTTGGTGTTGAAGGGGAAATCATGCGTACAGACATGGGTGAACTTTCGATTAAAGCCACTCATATCACTCACTTGTCAAAAGCCCTTCGTCCTTTGCCTGAAAAATTCCACGGACTTTCAGATGTTGAAACCATCTATCGTAAACGTTATTTGGATTTGATTTCAAACCGTGAAAGCTTCGAACGCTTTGTAACTCGCTCAAAAATTATCTCTGAAATCCGTCGTTATTTAGATGGTCAAGGATTCCTTGAAGTGGAAACACCAGTGCTTCACAATGAAGCTGGTGGAGCATCTGCGCGTCCATTTATCACTCACCACAATGCGCAAAACATTGACATGGTGCTTCGTATCGCGACTGAGCTTCACTTGAAACGTTTGATTGTTGGTGGGATGGAACGCGTTTACGAAATCGGACGGATCTTCCGTAACGAAGGAATGGATGCCACTCACAATCCTGAATTTACTTCGATCGAAGTCTATCAAGCTTACGCTGACTTCCACGATATCATGGACTTAACAGAAGGCATTATCCAACATGCTGCGAAAGCGGTCCATGGTGATGGTCCAATCGACTACCAAGGAACAGAGATCAAAATCAATGAACCATTCAAACGGGTTCACATGGTTGATGCGATCAAAGAAATCACAGGTGTTGACTTCTGGCAAGACATGACCTTTGAAGAAGCTGTAGCACTGGCAAACGAAAAACACGTACCGGTTGAAAAACACTACACAGAAGTGGGACAAATTATCAATGCCTTCTTCGAAGAATTCGTTGAAGAAACCTTGACACAACCAACTTTTGTTTACGGTCACCCAGTAGCAGTATCTCCATTGGCTAAGAAAAATCCAGAAGACCCACGCTTCACTGACCGTTTCGAACTCTTCATCATGACCAAAGAGTATGCGAATGCCTTCACGGAATTGAATGATCCGATCGATCAATTGCAACGGTTTGAAGCGCAAGCGCGCGCGAAAGAATTGGGAGATGACGAAGCTACAGGCATCGACTATGACTATGTTGAAGCCCTCGAATATGGTATGCCACCAACAGGTGGTCTTGGAATTGGTATTGACCGTCTCGTTATGTTGTTGACCAATGTAACAACAATTCGCGACGTCCTTCTCTTCCCAACTATGAAATAAGCTAAAAGAAAACACTGATCTGATGATCAGTGTTTTTGAATGTATACAGACTATTGTTTTACATAAGACAACTAGATGATTTTCAAAAAATATCTACTATTTTTTTGTTATTTAAGAAGATTAAAAACTTTCCGCAGTGAGAAAAGTTCCTGAAACTAAATTGTTTCAGGAACTCGGGAGTTTTGGAGCCTTAGGTCCAAAACTAAGTCATGGAACTTCTTCGAAGTTCGCTGACGTCCGCATTCACCTAAGGAAAGTTTCTAAGTGAACTTTGCCTCTATTCTAAAACAATTATCTTGCAATCAGTGTTTTTTAGTCTCTAAATAAGAGGTATCATTCCAAGTTTCTAAGTAAAAGTGCTCAAAATCATCTGTTGTCAAAATGGTCACACTAGCATTGTTGAGGCCACCGTTTTTACGGAGTTCCTCTGGCTTATAGCCAAGTAGGCTCCGAATAGAAGCGGTTAAATTAGCCCCATGGCCAACGATTAGAATGGCCTCGCCAGACTGGTCTTTTAAACTTTTGATAAAATTTCCGGTCCGTTGGGTGGTTTCTTCAACGGATTCTGCTCCGAAAATATCGTGGTGAAACTTAGCTAAATTATGACGAAAGGCCTTCATTTCCTCCGGATAGAGAGCCTTCAACTCCACAATTTTTCTACCTTCTAACCTACCAAGCCGCCATTCCCGTAGAGCAGGAGTCTTTTGGAGGGAGATAGGATGTTGATTTTGCTCGAGAATGATTTGAGCAGTATGGACGGCTCTAGGCAAGTCACTTGAATAAGCTGCATCAAAGTATGTTTGAGATAAATGCTGGCCCAAGGCTTTTAACTGCTGGACGGAAGATTCTAAAAGCGGAGAGTCACCATTTGCCCCTTGGATACGTCCCTCCTCATTCCACTCAGTACGTCCGTGACGGACAAAATATAATTTCATATTGGTTTTATCCTTTACTCGACTAAGTCTTCGAAGCTAGCCTTGACAAAATCAGCTAAATCTTGCGCCTTGATTTGAATACTGTGACCAACTTCACCTGCAGAGACAATCATCTGATCTAGATCAAGGGCCGACTGGTCAATAAAAATAGGGTAGTTGTGTTTTTGTCGAATGCCAACAGGATTATTGGCTCCGTGGACATAGCCCGTCGTCTTTTCTAAGTCTTTTTGCGGAATCATACTAACTTTTTTATTGCCAGAGAGTTTGGCCAATTTTTTTTCTGACAAGTGGGCAGAGATGGGAATAATCCCGATGACAGGACCAGTTTTATCGCCTGTTAGAGCCAGTGTCTTAAAGATTTGATCGGTCGTAATCCCATCTGGAATGATTCCTTCAAGGGCGTTGATTTGTAAGCCTATGTGCTCAATTTTTGCTTTTGTTAAGATCTGCTCGACCAAGGTTTTTTTCACTTTATTTTTTTTTGCCATGGCTTTCTCCTTTTCTCTTTTTCTCTACAAAACCAGATTTCATTAGACCATTATAACATATAATAGTGGCAATATTGCCTTCTCCTGAAAAATAGAAAACAGCAGAAAAAGTGAAAGCCACTTGATCTGCTGTTTTAAGGCTATGAGGAAGAGTTATCTTTTTGTACCTTGAAAAGTTTCCGATAAATCGCTTCTTGGTCTTGCGTCGGAGCAATTTGGTTGAGATCCAAGTAGTGTGAGAATCCATTTAATTGCCCTTGAGAGGTATATTGATGCAAGTCGTATTCCGTGTTAGTATCTGGCGCGGCATTATAGTAGCCATCATCAAATCCATAAGTAGGAATCCAAAGAGCCGTAAATTTATCAGTGGAGATACTATGTTCTTCCATGAAGTAAGTTCCGATATAGAGTCCAATATTTTTTGCACCCAAAGCTTGTAGTTTTGCTCGGAAAGCTTCAACGCCTGCATTCATATCCTTCATGGTTTTTTCCTCAACGTCTAACCAATAGTAGGTCGGTTTGTAAGGAGAAGCAGCCTTGTAAAATTCCTCTGCTTCTTTTTCCATTTCTTTTTTATCCTTAGCAGCGACATAAGCATAGACTGCGACAGGGATATTTCGTTTTTGGAATTCTTGGATATGGGTTTTAAAAGATTTATCCAGACCATTTAAGTAGGTTGCTGCATTTTCCTTTTTAGCTTGAGCCCCACTATGGACACGTACGATTACACCTCCCACATTTTGGGAAAGGACATCGTAATCAATTTCACTAGGCAATTGCCAGCCTGAGATATCAATGATCGGACGGCCAACCAGTTCTGGATTGATGTCTTCTTCTTTTTGAGAAGAAGAGCTTGCAGTGGTTGTTTTTTTAGGTGTATTGGAGTTCGGAATCGTTTGGGTTGTTTCTTGTCGCTCTCTGGCTTGCAGATCGGCAATCGTTCGTGAAAGAACGAGAAAAGAAATGAAACCGATAAAAAAGACCAAGAGAACAACGGGTTTTATCCTTTTTCTCATACAGAAACATTTTACCGTAAAAAAAACGAAAAGGCAAAACTTAATGCTTAAAAGATGCTGATTTCAGCCATTATTTTCAAAAAAAAAGGAATCTTTTCATCGAAAAAGGATAAAAATATATGAAAATAAGAAGAATGATTAGAATATTTCTTGAAAATAGGGAAGAAGCCGAATCTTTTCTGGCCTTTCCTTGGTTTTGCTTCTTAAAAATGATATAATGAAGGTTGAACATTAGGAATATGGTGAATTATGAAAATTGAAAAAAGACATCTTTTAAATTATTCCATCCTCATTCCCTATTTGATTTTATCCATCATTGGCTTGATTGTTGTCTATTCGACAACAAGTGCCTTGGCAATTCAAAGTGGAGTGAGTTCGATTCGGATGGTACGGACACAGGGACTCTTTTTTATCCTTAGTCTCCTAACCATCGCCCTGATTTATAAATTTAGCTTAGATTTCCTTCGAAATAAAAAAGTACTGGCTGTTGTCATTTTTGCTGAAGTGATTTTGTTGATTTTGTCTAGGTTTATCACAGATACGGTCAATGGGGCTCACGGTTGGTTGACGATTCCTGGAGGGTTTAGTATCCAGCCGGCTGAATACCTCAAGGTGATCTTAGTCTGGTATCTAGCCTTGATCTTTTCTAAACGACAAGACGAGATACGCGATTATGATTATCAAGCCTTGACCCACAATGAATGGATTCCAAGGAATTTAAACGATTGGCGTTGGCTGACCTTGATTCTGATTGGAATCGTTGTGATTATGCCGGACTTGGGAAATGCGACGATCTTGGCCTTAACGGTCTTGATCATGATTACGGCTAGTGGAGTGGGCTACCGTTGGTTTACCTCTTTACTTGGTTTAGTTGTTGGAGCATCCACCATTGTCCTTGGTTCAATATGGATCATCGGTGTGGACCGTGTCGCTAAAATTCCTGTCTTTGGTTATGTAGCCAAACGTTTTAGTGCCTTCTTTAACCCTTTTAATGACTTGTCTGGCGCAGGTCACCAATTAGCTAATTCTTACTATGCCATGAGTAACGGTGGTTGGTTTGGCTTGGGGCTAGGAAATTCCATTGAAAAACAAGGTTACTTACCAGAAGCGCACACAGACTTTGTGTTTGCGATTGTGATTGAAGAATTAGGGTTTGTTGGAGCTAGCTTGATCCTTGCTCTCTTATTCTTCTTGATTCTTCGGATCATTTTAGTCGGTATTCGAGCAAAGAATCCTTTTAATTCGATGATGGCCATTGGGATCGGTGGGATGATCTTAGTGCAAACCTTCATTAACATCGGAGGAATTTCTGGTTTGATTCCGTCTACAGGAGTGACCTTCCCCTTCTTATCCCAAGGGGGAAATAGCTTATGGGTCTTATCCGTAGCGATTGCTTTCGTTTTGAATATCGACGCTAGTGAAAAACGGGCCAAGATGGAACAAGAAGGCATGGTTTTTGAAGAAAAAGGTAAAATCAAACCTTATTATTAAAAGGCAATTGTTGAATGGCTATTCAAAAAGGAGAAAAAATGGTCTTACAAAAATTAGAGAACTTCACAAATAAAGATATTATCAAAGAAGAAGCAGAAATCTTAACCAATTTATTAGATGATATTACGAAAAAATTGGTTCGTCCGGAAACCTTTGATAAAATTAGGCAGTTGAAGGATCTATCAAAAACACAGAACTATCGTGAGTTGAATCAAATAGTGGAACAATTGACAAATGAAGAAATGACAGTGATTTCAC
This sequence comes from Streptococcus sp. HMSC072C09, assembly GCF_001813105.1. NCBI lineage: Bacteria > Bacillati > Bacillota > Bacilli > Lactobacillales > Streptococcaceae > Streptococcus > Streptococcus sp. HMSC072C09. The sequence goes on from NZ_KV811489.1 coordinate 12,016, forward strand.
GTTATTTTGCCATTTTGCCACTCTTGATTAACATCTCAGAAGATGTCGATTTGGCCTATGAAATCAATCATTTGAATAACGTGGATGGTGAATACCTCGGAAAACTTTCTTCAACCATCAAAGAAGTTGCGAAAAATGAAGATGCACAAGAAATTCTTGAAAATCTCAATATTGTACCTGTTTTAACAGCCCATCCAACTCAAGTGCAACGAAAAACCATGCTGGATCTAACCAATCATATTCATGCTCTTCTTCGTCAGCACCGGGATGTTAAAGCTGGTTTAATGAATGAGAATAAGTGGTACAACAACCTTCGTTGTAATATCGAAATCATGATGCAAACGGATATGATTCGTGACAAAAAATTGAAGGTTACTAATGAAATCACCAATGTCATGGAATATTACAATAGCTCTTTCTTGCAAGCTGTTCCAAACCTGATGTTGGAATACAAACGCTTGGCAAAAGAGCATGGATTAGAGCTTGAACAACCACGTCCGATCACAATGGGCATGTGGATTGGGGGAGACCGGGACGGGAATCCGTTTGTAACAGCTGAGACCTTGAAGCGTTCAGCGACTATCCAAAGTGAAGTCATTTTGAACTATTACATCGAAAAGATTTCTAAATTATACCGTCACTTCTCCCTTTCAACGAGTCTTTCTAAAACAAGTGAAGCAGTAGCTGAAATGGCAGCCCTATCCAGTGATACATCCGTCTTTCGTGAAAAAGAACCTTACCGTCGAGCTTTCCACTATATCCAATCAAAATTGATCCAAACCTTGGTCAATTTAAAAGAATGGACGATGGTTGGGGAAACTAGAGAAGATCGTTATGCTGTCGAGAGGTTATTAGGAGCAAATGCTCATCAACAAGGGCCAGTTTCTGATTATATCGGCAATCGTATCTCTGGGGCTCTAAAGAAAATTTCTGAGAAAGAAGCTCCAGCTTATGCATCAGCTCAAGAATTTAAAGAAGACCTTGAAAAGATCAAAGATTCCTTGTTAGAAAACAAATCAGAGTATTTGATTTCTGGTGAATTTGCAGAACTTCTAGAAGCCATCGATGTTTTTGGATTCTATCTGGCCTCTATTGATATGCGCCAGGATTCGAGTGTGCATGAAGCCTGTGTGGCAGAATTGCTGAAATCAGCTGGAATTAATGACCATTATTCTGATTTATCAGAGGATGAAAAGTGTCAAGTTCTCTTGAAAGAACTTTTAGAAGATCCACGTATTTTATCAGCAACTCATGCTGAAAAATCTGAACTGCTTGAAAAAGAATTAGCGATTTTCCAAACGGCCCGTGAATTGAAGGATCGTTTAGGAGAAGAAGTCATTCGTCAAAACATCATTTCTCATGCAACCAGTGTGTCAGATATGTTGGAATTGGCTGTGATGTTGAAAGAAGTGGGCTTAGTCGATACGGAAAAAGCTCGTGTGCAAATCGTGCCTTTGTTTGAAACCATCGAAGATTTGGATCACTCAGAAGAAACCATGAGAAGTTACTTGTCTCTTCCGATTGCCAAACGTTGGATTGCTTCTAAGAACAACTACCAAGAGATTATGTTAGGTTATTCTGATTCCAACAAAGATGGTGGATACTTGTCTTCTTGCTGGACCCTCTTTAAAGCCCAACAACAATTGACCGCTATCGGAGATGAGTTTGGAGTGAAGATTACCTTCTTCCATGGTCGTGGTGGTACTGTTGGTCGTGGTGGAGGTCCTACTTATGAAGCCATCACGTCTCAACCATTGAAATCCATTAATGACCGTATCCGCTTAACGGAGCAAGGGGAAGTAATCGGCAATAAATATGGAAATAAAGATGCTGCTTACTACAACCTTGAGATGCTCGTCTCTGCAACCATTAACCGAATGATTGCCGAACAAAAGAGTCCATTCTCTATGTTTGATCGTTTCGGGGAAGTCATGGATAAAGTCGTGAATCGCAGTTACGATATCTATCGTGATTTGGTCTTTGGAAATGAGCACTTCTATGACTACTTCTTTGAATCAAGTCCGATCAAAGCAATTTCAAGCTTTAATATTGGTTCACGTCCTGCTGCTCGTAAGACCATTACAGAAATCGGTGGTTTGCGTGCTATCCCATGGGTCTTCTCATGGTCACAAAGTCGGGTGATGTTCCCTGGTTGGTACGGAGTAGGTTCTAGCTTTAAGGAATTTATCGATGAGGATCCTGAGAATATCGAAACCCTTCGATACATGTATAAAAACTGGCCTTTCTTCCAATCTCTCTTGTCAAATGTGGACATGGTCTTATCCAAAGCCAACATGGACATTGCCTTTGAGTACGCCCAATTGTGTGAAGAAGAAGAAGTTCGTAATATCTATCAGATCATCTTACATGAATGGCAATTGACCAAGGACATCATCTTGATGATTGAAGAGCAAGACGAGTTGCTCGCTGAAAACCCTTATCTGAAAGAAAGTTTGGACTATCGGATGCCATACTTTAACGTCTTGAACTATATTCAGTTAGAACTGATTCGACGTCAACGGACCGGCCAATTACCAGCCGATCAAGACAAGCTAATCCATATTACGATCAATGGAGTGGCTACAGGATTACGTAATTCAGGTTAAAAAAATCGGAACGACTGTTCCGATTTTTTTATTCCCTGAACCCAAAAGGCGCAAAAGGTACGTATTGGGCTTGAATAGAAGATTTTAAATGAGAATTTTCAAAGCTAGAACAGGATCTTTCAGCAAGCTGATAAAATAAAAGAAAAGAAGAGGAATAATTAAGAAAATATAGGTAAAAGGCTTGCAATTTTATCTAAAATTCGATAGAATAGTAAGGAAAGTTAGACTGTATTGCCTACTGTCTATCTATAAAATATATTTTATTGGAGGCTTTTACTCAAATGGCAAAAGAAAAATACGATCGTAGTAAACCGCACGTTAACATCGGTACAATCGGACACGTTGACCACGGTAAAACTACCCTAACTGCAGCAATCACAACTGTTTTGGCACGTCGCTTGCCTTCATCAGTTAACCAACCTAAAGACTATGCGTCTATCGATGCTGCTCCAGAAGAACGCGAACGCGGTATCACCATCAACACTGCACACGTTGAGTACGAAACTGCTAAACGTCACTACGCTCACATCGACGCTCCAGGACACGCGGACTACGTTAAAAACATGATCACTGGTGCCGCTCAAATGGACGGAGCTATCCTTGTAGTAGCTTCAACTGACGGACCAATGCCACAAACACGTGAACACATCCTTCTTTCACGTCAGGTTGGTGTTAAACACTTGATCGTCTTCATGAACAAAGTTGACTTGGTTGACGATGAAGAATTGCTTGAATTGGTTGAAATGGAAATCCGTGACCTTCTTTCAGAATACGATTTCCCAGGTGATGACCTTCCAGTTATCCAAGGTTCAGCTCTTAAAGCTCTTGAAGGTGACTCTAAATATGAAGACATCATCATGGAATTGATGGATACTGTTGATGAGTACATCCCAGAACCAGAACGCGATACTGACAAACCATTGCTTCTTCCAGTCGAAGACGTATTCTCAATCACTGGACGTGGTACAGTTGCTTCAGGACGTATCGACCGTGGTGTTGTTCGTGTCAACGACGAAATCGAAATCGTTGGTATCAAAGACGAAATCCAAAAAGCAGTTGTTACTGGTGTTGAAATGTTCCGTAAACAACTTGACGAAGGTCTTGCAGGGGATAACGTTGGTGTGCTTCTTCGTGGTATCCAACGTGATGAAATCGAACGTGGACAAGTTATCGCTAAACCAGGTTCAATCAACCCACACACTAAATTCAAAGGTGAAGTTTACATCCTTACTAAAGAAGAAGGTGGACGTCATACTCCATTCTTCAACAACTACCGTCCACAGTTCTACTTCCGTACAACTGACGTAACTGGATCTATCGAACTTCCAGCTGGAACTGAAATGGTAATGCCTGGTGATAACGTGACTATCGACGTTGAGTTGATCCACCCAATCGCCGTTGAACAAGGTACTACATTCTCAATCCGTGAAGGTGGACGTACTGTTGGTTCAGGTATGGTTACTGAAATCGAAGCTTAATTCGATCTAGTTCCCAGATTAACAATTATATAGACAGACAGAAAACCCCGTGAAGACGGGGTTTTTATTTTGGTAAAAAGTAAAATGAGCTTGTGCAACCTTTCATTATGACGAAAATTATGGTAAAATAGTAGTATAAAATTAGAAAAAAGAGGTATGTGAAATGTCACGTAAACCATTTATCGCTGGTAACTGGAAAATGAACAAAAATCCAGAAGAAGCAAAAGTATTCGTTGAAGCTGTAGCATCAAAACTTCCTTCAGCTGACCTTGTTGAAGCTGGTATCGCAGCTCCTGCAGTTGACTTGACAGCTGTACTTGCTGCTGCTAAAGGTTCAAATCTTAAAGTTGCTGCCCAAAACACTTACTTTGAAAATGCTGGTGCCTTCACTGGTGAAACTAGCCCACAAGTTTTGAAAGAAATCGGTACTGACTACGTTGTTATCGGTCACTCAGAACGTCGTGACTACTTCCATGAAACTGATGAAGATATCAACAAAAAAGCAAAAGCAATCTTTGCGAACGGTATGCTTCCAATCATCTGTTGTGGTGAAAGCCTTGAAACTTACGAAGCTGGTAAAGCAGCAGAATTCGTAGGAGCTCAAGTTTCAGCTGCTCTTGCTGGATTGACTGCAGAACAAGTCGCTTCAACAGTTATCGCATACGAGCCAATCTGGGCGATCGGTACTGGTAAATCAGCTTCACAAGACGACGCACAAAAAATGTGTAAAGTTGTTCGTGACGTTGTAGCTACTGACTTTGGTCAAGAAGTGGCTGATAAAGTACGTGTTCAATACGGTGGTTCAGTTAAACCTGAAAACGTTGCTGAATACATGGCTTGTCCAGACGTTGACGGAGCTCTTGTGGGTGGTGCATCACTTGATCCAGAAAGCTTCTTGGCATTGCTTGACTTCGTTAAATAATAACATCTAAAAGGCGAGAGATTTCTCGTCTTTTTTGTCTTTTTTATAGTAGAAAAGACCAGCTTCAAAGCTGGTCTTTTGAGTTAGGAACGTCCTAATAGTTTCTTAATGAGAGAAATCAGTTTGTATTTCAGAGGACTTGGGTAATAACGGAAGGTTCCCATCTTACGGACGATGTAGCCGTTGAAGTTTTGTTTGAAACGAAGAACACCGTCTGACCCGTCAAAGATTCCTTGAATACCGAGGAAGTTATATCTTGGGATACCACGTTTGATGGTTTCAAGCATCATATATTCTTGGAGAACAGCAGGAGCATAGAACTTATTAAATTCTGTATAAGAGCCACTGAATAAATAGGTGGATTCTTGTGGCATATAGACAAAGAGACTACCTGCAAGAATGACGTCTTGATCTCCATATTTTTCAATATATTCTTTCGCGTCCTTCTTTCTCACCTCAAAGGTATCAAACTGGCTAGAGAATTCACGAAGTTGATTTTGTTTTTTCTCTGAATGTGGGTTGACTTCAAGATCTTTCTGTAATTTCTCAATCTTCTGTGCTAGTTTTCCTTGGTCTTTTTCAAGATTCGTGTAGTAATGGTGGAAGTTCAGTGTTGCGATCATGAAATCTGCATTGTCGCCAAAACTGTCATAGAAAGTTTGGTAATAATCCAAGGTCTTATCCTGATAGTCGCGACGGTCACTGGTTGAGGAAGTAATATCCTTAAAGAGTTGCAGTTCATCTCGGTTTAATCGTTTCAGTTTAATACCGAAAGATTTAGCTTTCTTGACAAGTGGCTTTCCTTTTTTACTGAAGCTCTTGAGAAGATTTTTTTCGGTGATGCCCTCCATATCTTTCACATAATGCCAATCACCTTCTCCTCCTGGATAACCTGTTGTTAAACCATCATGCTGATAGCCCAATTTTTTTAGGGTATCCATAAAATGAGTTTGCTCTTCACTGGTTGGATTCCCGTCACTGTCAAAGGTTTGATAGGTATCATAGGGCTTAATAACGAGTTCAATAGCCCCATTTTCTTTCGCATAGTCTTTTAAAGCTGCATAGAAAGGTTCTAGCATAGCTTCCTTTTGGTAAAGGGGGCCAGAATTGATTTCCATATGGAGACCACCTGTCATAGGAAGACTGTACAAGATTGCTGCCACTTGGACTTGATTTTCTTGTTTCCAAGCGATAAATTGGACCGTGTTTCCTCGCTTTTCAAGCAGATCTGCCATTTCAGCAGACTGGATAAAAGAGCGATGGGAGACAGTATTTGCAAATGAGGTAAATTCTTCTTTTGAAATTGTCGTAAGAGTCATGTAACTTATTTACTCCTTAATTTTTTCCGGATCTTGTAGACTTTGTTTACAAGTGGATAGAGTGGACTGGTTGGGAGGTTGAATTCCCCAACAAATTCTTCAATGACAGGATTAAATTTAGATTTGAAATGATAGAGACCACCATCGAGTGAATTTTCAATCCCCCCCATATTTTGCCAAGAAGCACCACGGTCGAAAGCGTGTTGGGCAGTTTCATACCAGGTGAGGATAGCAGGTTGGTAACGGCGGAATTCTTCATCCATCCCTGCATAAACATTTTCAGATGTCCCACCGAATTCAAGGGTTAAGGTCCCAGATAAAGGAACAACCTGTATACCTGCTTGGAGATGCTGTTCAAGAAATTGCAGTTCTTCCTCTATCCGCTCTTTTTCTTTTTGGTTATTCTCAACCTTGCCAGGCTTTGTTTTTTCTGTGAATTTTTCAGCCTCAGCCTTGCTTTTTTCAAGATCTTTTGTAAGGGAGTTTTTCCGTTTCTCGAGATCTAGAGTAGATAAAGTAATGTAGGATTGTCCTTGGTAGGTTGTGAGTAGTTTTTCGTAGTAGTCTTTTCCACGTAAATGAATGCTTTTACGAGCTTCAGTCTTTTTCATGAGAGATGCAAAGTCCTCTAACAATTCAGTCCCGCCAAATTGGACTTGGATCCCTTTGTTCCGAGCCGTTCGGATGGCTTGTCGAGTAGATTTTGAAAGATCTTGCTCGGTGAAAAACTCATTGTGGATATTCGCTTGAAAGCGTGGTTGGATATTTTCTGCCATATCAATGGTTCGGCCAGTCCATTCAACCCCTTCTTTTGTTAGGGTATCGATCACTGCTTGCACATCAGTGGTTTCCGTATTTTCTTGTCCAATCAATTGTTTACTCAAGAAAAGACTTGGATCAAATTTCACAAACAAGGCCTTGTATTGTTTGGCTATCTTTTTAAGGGACTGGATCACATATGAAACCAGCTCCTTGTTTTGGTAATCCATGATGGGGCCTCGAGGAATGTAGAGCATGGAAAAGCCAAGTGGCAGGGGTTGAATCAAGATGCTTGCAACAGCGACTAATTGGTCTTCTTGATAAAAACCAACCCGTTCATTTCCCCAATTATCTTTAATTTTTGCCCATGAACTGCTTTGTAAGAGATTGGTTTGGTCACTCTGAATAACAAAGTCATCATGCTCACTAGCAGAAATTCCTAGCTGGTAATGGTACATTTCTTATAATACCCACTTTCTAATGGCGTATGCAACGCCAGATTCATCATTTGATTTAGTAATAGTTGTAGCAATTTTTTTAAGAGCTGGATTGCCATTCTCCATAACGACGGCATGTCCCACGACTTCTAGCATGGAACGGTCATTTTCCTCATCTCCGATGGCCATGGTTTCTTCTTGCTGGATTCCAAGTCGTTCAGCTAGATGAAGAACAGCTGATCCCTTATTGGTTGTTTTCCCTAGAATTTCTAAATAAAAAGGAGCTGATTTGACCATCGTGAAGCGATCCTCGAATTCTTTAGGGATTTTTGCAATCGCAGCATCCAGAATGTCTGGTTCATCGATATACATGGCCTTGACAAATTCTTTCTCACGAACTTCTTCAGGCGTCCGGTAATAAAGGGGCATATTAACCAGTTGAGATTCATGAATGGTGTAGCGTCCGATATCGCGATTGCTGGTATAGATGCCGTCTTTAGTAATTGCATGAGAGTGGATTTGGAGTTTGTTAGCAAGAGACTCGATATCGAGATAGTCCTCATAATCTAAAAGGTCCTTGATGAGTTCTTTTCCAGTAGCGGTTTCTTGAACCAGACCACCATTAAAGGTAATAACATAGTCTCCAGGATCCATCAAATGGAGTTCTTTTAAAAGTTTTGAGACCCCTGCGATAGGACGACCGGTTGTGATCACGATTTTAACGCCTGCGGCTTTAGCGTCTTGAATGGCTCCAAATACGGAAGGTGTGATCTCTTTTTTTGAATTGAGAAGTGTACCGTCGATATCGATCGCCACTAATTTAATGGACATCCGTCTCTCCTGTAAAATAATCATTGGTGATATAAGAAGTGAATTCTTCTACTTGCTTACTGAAAAGTCCATTAACCTCCAGCATTTCTTTTGGAAAATAGAAGCGGTTGTCCCCATAGCGAGTTCCTGCTAAAGCAGCGACGAGTGGAGACAACTGAGATAATTCAGCGAGACTCCCATCTTTTCGGATCATCTCGATCTGGGTCCGCGGTTTTTCAAGCTCTGGTCGATAAATATCGTAGGGCAGATCGAAATTTTGATGAATAGCGGTGTAGTAGGTTGGATTAAACCCAACCTCTTTAATCAGTTTTTCAAGGATTGCTAAGTCTTTTCGTTTATCTTCTGTAAATAGAATCGATTTAAAGACTTTCCGATTAATATATCGCTGAGCAAGATCAGACAAGATGGTATCCGGACTATCCATCCAGACTTGGAAATAGGTATTCATCACACCGTCATCTAGATTTAGGTAGTCTTGAATGGTGACCTCTTCTTCAAAAAATGGAATCAAGCGAGGTGAAGTCAGTTGAAAATACTCTTTCTGATCTGGATAAATGGTTCTAGCTCGTTTGAGAAGATTTTGAAGGAGGACTTCCATGGCACGAGTAGCCGGGTGGAAGTAGACCTGCATATACATTTGGTAACGGCTGACCACGTAATCCTCGACAGCGTGCATGCCATTTTGTTGGAAGGCAATGCCATTTTCAATCGGTCGAATGACGCGCAAAATACGGGTCAAGTCAAATTTTCCATAGGAAGCACCCGTAAAATAGGCATCCCGCAGTAAATAATCCATTCGGTCCACATCAATCTGACTAGAAATTAATTGCACCACTTGTTTATTGGGATAGGTATGATCAATGACGCTGGCTACACGATTTGGGAAATCAGGAGCCACTTGCAAGAGGATCTGATTGACCTCCGTCTCTGGGCTGGTGATGATCAGCTGGGTCATTTTTTCATGATCGGTTCCAAAGAGTCCTTCGAAGGTATGAGAATAAGCACCATGTCCAATGTCATGAAGAAGAGCGGCTGTCATGGTCAGTAAGTTTTCATCAGAATTCCATTGCTCTGCATACTTCTCCTCAAAAATGGATAGAATGCGTCTTGAAATTTCATAGGCGCCAAGACAGTGAGAAAAACGACTATGCTCCCCACCGTGGAAGGTAAAACCAGATGTCCCCAGTTGTTTGATGCGGCGTAGTCGTTGAAATTCTTTACTATTAATTAATTGATAAATGATGGGATGATCCACATGAACGTAATCATGCACGGGATCGCGAAAGACTTTTTCATTCATGGGTCTATTATAGCAAAAAAAAGCCTATTTTGCGATATAGAGGCTAATAGGGGCAGTCAAAATGCGTAAAATTTGATAGAATAGTAAGGCAAGAAAAGAAGAGAAGGAGACAAAGATGCAGATTCGCATTCAAAATACCATTCGATTTGGAGAAGAAATGGAAATCGTTGATCAGTACTATCAAGGTGAATGGAAGGAAAAAGCAGGTTTTCAGTATCTCTTGTATACCAATGAAGAAGATGAAAAGGTTGCTTTGAAATTTTCCAATGACGAATTGGTCATGACACGTTTCTCAAGTCCTAAATCCATCATGCGTTTCTACAAAAATGAAGATGGTGGGGCAATCATCCCAACTCCGATGGGCATTCAGCAGTTTTTGATTACAACAGATTTCTTTCAATTAGAAGCAGGTCATTTGCAAGTCTCTTATCGCTTGTTAACTCTCGATGGAGAACAGGAATTTGCTAATTATCAATTACTAGTGGAATGGGAAGAATAGACCTCATTAAATTATTAGAGATCCCGCTTGCTTTATTCTATAAAAATGGTATAATAAAACCACTCAAGGGAGTAGCTGGCGGTTTTCCGCGATAGTGTCGTCATTACGAATTATTTCCGGCACTATATTAAACAGCGAGACTTGTTTTTTTAAAAAACAGGTCTCTTTTTTTGTAAAAAGAGGCCAAAAAGGAGGAGACTGTTTTGTCAAAAGAACAAAATAAAGATTTGTTTTACACGCAATCTTCTGAGGAAGTCCTAAAGAACTTGGACTCATCTGTCGAAGGTTTGTCAACCGCCCAGGCTCAAGAACGCTTAGCGAATTATGGTCGTAATGAGTTGGAAGAGGGTGAAAAACGTAGCCTACTAGCTAAATTCCTTGATCAATTTAAGGATTTGATGATTATCATCTTGCTTGTGGCAGCGGCACTTTCTGTGATTACAGAAGGAATGGACGGTCTAACGGATGCCATGATCATCTTGGCCGTTGTTGTCTTGAATGCTGCCTTTGGGGTTTACCAAGAAGGGCAAGCAGAAGCAGCCATTGAAGCTCTGAAAAATATGTCTAGCCCCATGGCTCGTGTTCGTCGTGATGGCCATGTTATTGAGATTGACTCAAAAGAATTGGTACCCGGAGATATCGTCTTGCTTGAAGCGGGAGATGTCGTGCCTGCAGATATGCGTTTGTTTGAAGCAGCTTCTCTTAAAATTGAAGAAGCAGCTCTTACAGGGGAGTCTGTGCCAGTTGAAAAAGATGTGACAGGACTTGTTGAAGCAGATGCTGGTATTGGGGACCGCGTTAATATGGGTTACCAAAACTCAAATGTAACTTATGGTCGTGGTATTGGTGTCGTAACAAACACTGGTATGTATACAGAAGTTGGTAAGATTGCAGATATGTTGGCTAATGCCGATGAGACTGAAACACCATTGAAGCAAAGCTTGGAACAATTATCTAAAGCCTTGACTTACTTAATTGTTGTGATTGCGGTCATTACTTTCTTAGTTGGTGTCTTCGTTCGTGGGGAACATCCATTGGAAGGCTTGATGGTAGCTGTTGCCCTTGCGGTTGCGGCGATTCCAGAAGGACTTCCTGCCATTGTAACCATCGTTCTTTCTTTGGGAACAACAACCCTTGCCAAACGCAATTCGATTGTTCGTAAATTGCCAGCCGTTGAAACACTTGGTTCAACAGAAATCATCGCATCTGATAAAACAGGTACTTTGACCATGAACCAAATGACGGTTGAAAAAGTCTATACCAACGGTCAATTACAAAGTGCAGCAACTGAGATAGCTGCTAGCAACAATACCCTTCGTATCATGAACTTTGCCAATGATACCAAAGTGGACCCATCTGGCAAGTTGATTGGGGACCCAACAGAAACTGCCTTGGTGCAGTTTGGCTTAGATCACAACTTTGATGTTCGTGAAGTCTTGAAGGATGAGCCACGTGTAGCTGAATTGCCATTTGACTCAGACCGTAAGCTTATGTCTACCATCCATAAAGAAGAAAACGGTTCTTACTTTATCGCTGTGAAGGGTGCGCCTGACCAATTGCTCAAACGTGTGACGCGTATTGAAGTCAATGGGGAAGTTCGTCCTATCACGGATGAAGATAAGAAAGCTATCCTTGCTACCAACAAAGACTTGGCTAAACAAGCCCTTCGTGTCTTGATGATGGCTTATAAGACAAGCAAGGAAATTCCAACTTTGGAGTCTGAAATTGTTGAGTCTGACCTGATCTTCTCTGGTTTGGTCGGTATGATTGACCCTGAGCGTCCAGAAGCTGCAGAAGCTGTCCGTGTCGCTAAGGAAGCGGGTATCCGTCCGATCATGATCACTGGTGACCACCAAGATACAGCAGAAGCTATTGCCAAACGTCTGGGAATCATCGATCCAAATGATACCGAAGACCATGTCTTCACAGGGGCTGAGTTGAATGAACTCTCTGACGAAGAATTCCAAAAAGTCTTCAAGCAATATTCTGTCTATGCGCGTGTATCACCTGAACACAAGGTTCGGATCGTGAAAGCTTGGCAAAATGAAGGCAAAGTTGTTGCCATGACAGGGGATGGGGTCAACGATGCACCATCACTTAAGACAGCTGATATCGGTATCGGTATGGGGATTACAGGTACAGAAGTTTCTAAGGGAGCTTCAGACATGGTCCTTGCAGATGATAACTTTGCAACCATTATCGTAGCGGTAGAAGAAGGACGGAAGGTCTTCTCAAATATCCAAAAATCTATCCAATACCTCTTGTCTGCCAATATGGCTGAGGTCTTCACCATCTTCTTTGCAACCCTCTTTGGTTGGGATGTATTGCAACCAGTGCATCTTCTCTGGATCAACTTGGTAACCGATACGCTTCCAGCCATCGCTCTTGGTGTGGAACCAGCTGAGCCAGGTGTCATGAGCCACAAACCTCGTGGACGTAAATCTAACTTCTTTGACGGTGGGGTCTTCGGAGCTATTCTTTATCAAGGTATCTTCCAAACCATGCTGGTTCTTGGTGTTTATGGCTGGGCTTTGCTCTCTCCAGAACATGCGACTCGTGCCGAAATCCATGCAGACGCTTTGACCATGGCATTTGCAACTCTTGGTTTGATCCAATTGCTCCATGCCTTTAACGTTAAATCGGTTTACCAATCGATCTTTAAAGTGGGACTCTTCAAGAACAAGAGCTTTAACTGGTCGATTCCAGTTGCCTTTGTTCTCTTGATGGCGACCATCATTGTCCCTGGATTTAACAAACTCTTCCATGTCTCTCATTTGAGTTTGACACAATGGTTAGCAGTTATGATTGGTTCGCTCTTGATTGTTGTTCTCGTTGAGATTGTTAAAGCCGTTCAACGTGCACTTGGAAAAGATAAAAACGCCATTTAAACATAAAAAAAGTCATCTTTGGATGGCTTTTTTTGCGGGCAAAATAGACTGGGCATATTTCTTGAGGTACGTGTGGATTTTTGATAAACTAGTCAACAGTTTGAAGAAAGGAAACTTAGTTATGAAAAAGTTTTTTGCTGAAGTAATCGGCACATTTATGCTTGTCTTTATCGGGACTGGCGCAGTTGTTTTTGGAAATGGAACAGAAGGTCTGGGACATTTAGGAATTGCCTTGGCATTCGGTTTATCCATTGTTGCAGCAGCTTACTCAATTGGGACTGTTTCTGGTGCCCACTTGAACCCAGCTGTTTCGATTGCCATGTTTGTAAACAAACGCTTGTCTTCAAAGGACTTGGTTAATTATATTGCAACTCAAGTAGTGGGGGCGGTTCTCGCATCTGCAACAGTACTCTTCCTCTTGTCAAATTCAGGTATGTCAACAGCTAGTCTTGGTGAAAATGCCCTAGCGAAGGGTGTGACTCCATTTGGCGGTTTCTTGTTTGAAGTGATTGCGTCCTTTATCTTTATCTTAGTCATCATGACAGTGACATCAGCTAGCAAAGGTAATGGGAAAATCGCTGGTCTTGTCATAGGTTTGAGCTTGACTTTGATTATTCTTGTTGGTTTGAACATTACAGGACTTTCTGTTAACCCAGCTCGTAGTTTGGCACCTGCCCTTTTTGTTGGTGGTGCAGCCCTTCAACAAATTTGGATCTTTATCTTGGCTCCAATTGTCGGTGGTGTTCTGGCTGCAATCGTTGCAAAAAATCTCTTGGATACAGAAGAGTAAAAAAATTGGTCCCAGAGGGACCAATTTTTTTATAGTTTAAGGATCGTCATGGCTTGAGAAAATTCATGAGCGAGCTGTTTTTTCTTGTATGCTTTAAATTCGGGGAGGTCTTTGATTCTGCGATAGCGTTTGTAGGGATCGTATCGTTTTGGAAAATCATATTCAGGAAAAGCTTCGAAAAATTGCTTGCAGAGCTCCCATTCTCGGACATAGCCTAAAGGTCTAGCATGATAGGTGATGTTGTCAATGGTTGTTGCTGGCATTCGATGGTGGCTATGACCAAAAATCACCTCTTTGACAGGATATTGTCTAAACATTTCATGAAAGGCTTGGCTCCCTAGAAAAGCATTAAAGCGTTCAAAATAAGGGTGGCGCAGGAGAAACTGACTATGAGGAACAAAGTGCATAGCGATGATCAAGGGTTGATCCACTTGCATGAGTTCTGTTTCGAGCTCTTGCAACAGACGTTGGGTAATGGCTGGATCAGATCCCCTTCGTTGGAGACGTCTGTCAAACCAAAACAGATTCTTAGTTTGGAGATGTTTTTGGGGAGAGATAGTAGGAACAAAGCTGTAGTCATACCAGCCCGAAAAGGCAAGGAGTGTATGCTTTGAAAAAGGAATCTTTTGAAATTCAAAAGGTCCCATGGCTTCTTCTGATAGGCCCAGCATATCATGATTTCCCAAGCTAAAGGTCACTGGAAGATGACAATGAAGTTGGTCTAAAAATTTCTGTGAGGTCTTTTCAAAGCCGTTGGCAATATCTCCTGCAATATGGAGATGTTGAATTTTTTTGTCCTTGAAAAGAGTGATCAGGGTCTCTAATTCTTCTTTACCGAAGTTGTTCGAATCAATATGTAAATCGGACATAAAAGCTACTATTGTCATGCTACCAGTCTAGCATAAGAGGATCTTTTTTTCTAACAATTAGGTTACAAATGAATGGAAAAATGTTGAAAATTAGCTGGCTTGGCAGTAGTCAACCAGCAGATCCAATATTGGAAGGTGGGCAAATAGTGAAGGTTATGATATAATAGACTAGATACATAGAAAGAGGTACTTATGGACATTTCAGAAATTCGTCAAAAAATTGACGCAAATCGTGAAAAATTAGCTTCTTTCAGGGGGTCTCTTTGACTTAGAGGCATTGGAAGAAGAAATTGCCATTTTAGAAAATAAAATGACAGAACCTGATTTTTGGGATGATAATATTGCTGCGCAAAAGACATCTCAAGAATTAAATGAACTCAAGCAGACCTATGAAAATTTCCATCAAATGGTGGATCTCTTTGATGAGTCAGAAATCTTACTGGACTTTTTGGCAGAAGACGATTCGGTCAAGGAAGAATTGATCGAGAAGTTGGAGGAGCTGGATAAACGTATGACCAGCTATGAGATGACCTTGCTATTGTCTGAACCCTATGACAATAATAATGCCATCCTAGAAATCCACCCAGGTTCAGGAGGAACAGAAGCTCAGGACTGGGGCGACATGCTTCTTCGGATGTATACTCGTTTTGGAAATGCCCACGGATTTAAAGTTGAAGTCTTGGACTATCAGGCTGGAGATGAGGCTGGAATCAAGTCTGTGACCCTATCCTTTGAAGGGCCACATGCATACGGTCTTCTGAAATCTGAAATGGGCGTTCACCGTTTGGTTCGGATCTCTCCATTTGACTCCGCTAAACGTCGTCATACCTCCTTTACATCTGTTGAGGTCATGCCCGAATTAGACGATACCATCGAAGTCGAAGTTCGTGATGATGATATCAAGATGGACACCTTCCGCTCTGGTGGAGCTGGTGGACAAAACGTCAACAAGGTCTCTACAGGGGTGCGCTTGACCCACATTCCGACAGGGATTGTAGTGGCGTCCACCGTGGATCGGACCCAATACGGGAACCGTGATCGTGCGATGAAGATGTTGCAAGCTAAACTCTACCAATTAGAGCAAGAGAAAAAAGCAGCAGAAGTGGATTCTCTAAAAGGGGATAAAAAAGAAATCACCTGGGGAAGTCAAATCCGCTCCTATGTTTTTACCCCTTATACCATGGTTAAGGACCACCGGACCAACTACGAAGTAGCGCAGGTGGACAAGGTGATGGATGGAGATATCGATGGCTTTATCGATGCCTACCTTAAATGGCGTCTCCAATAACCTCGAGGGAATCAACCAGAAAAGAATGAGAGGAATTTCATTACATGTCAATGATTGAAATGAAAGATGTTGTCAAAAAGTATGACAACGGGACGACGGCCCTTCGCGGGGTCTCTGTCCAAATTGAACCAGGAGAATTTGCCTACATCGTAGGACCTTCTGGTGCAGGGAAGTCGACCTTTATTCGACTTTTATACCGTGAAGTCAAACACGATAAAGGAAGTTTGAAAGTAGCTGATTTTGATTTGGATAAAATCAAAAAACGCGATATTCCTATGTTGCGACGCAATGTGGGAGTGGTCTTCCAAGATTATAAATTGCTTCCAAAGAAAACCGTTTATGAAAATATTGCCTACGCAATGCAAGTTATCGGTGAGCGCCGTCGCAATATTAAAAAGCGTGTGATGGAAGTTTTGGATCTTGTCGGATTGAAACACAAGGTCCGCTCATTCCCGAATGAATTGTCCGGTGGGGAGCAACAACGGATTGCGATTGCTCGTGCGATCGTCAACAATCCGAAAGTCTTGATTGCGGATGAGCCAACGGGGAACTTGGACCCAGATAATTCATGGGAAATCATGAATCTTTTGGAGCGGATTAATCTGCAAGGGACCACAGTATTGATGGCGACCCACAATAGCCAGATTGTAAATACTTTACGTCACCGTGTCATCGCGATTGAAAATGGTCGTGTAGTGCGTGATGAAGCGGAAGGAGAGTACGGATACGATGATTAGAAGATTTTTCCGACACTTAATCGAATCGCTTAAAAGCTTGAAACGAAATGGTTGGATGACGATTGCAGCGGTCAGCTCGGTTATGATTACCCTTAGCTTGGTTGCTATTTTCGCCTCTGTTATTGCTAATACCATCAAGCTTTCAGATGATATTCAAAACAGTGTGCGGGTTGTAGTATACATGCGCAAGGATATTCAAGATCAGAGCGAGCAGATTGAAAAAGACGGTCAAACCGTGACCAATGAAAACTACCATAAGGTCTACGATGCTCTGACAGCCATGAAGCATGTCGACAAGGTTGATTTTTCTAGCAAGGAAGAACAGTATGATAAACTGATCAAAACGGCTGGGAACAACTGGAAGATTTTTGATGGAGATGCCAATCCTCTCTATGATGCTTATTATGTAGAGACGACTGCTCCAAAATATGTGAAGCAAGTCTCAGCAGATGCCAAAAAAATTGAAGGGGTCTCTGAAGTTAAAGATGGTGGGGTCGATACCCAACGCTTGTTTGCTCTTGGAACCTTCATCCGAAACTGGGGCTTGATTGGTGTAGCTTTATTGATCTTCATCGCAGTCTTCTTGATTTCAAATACCATTCGGATTACCATCATTTCACGTAGTCGTGAGATTAAGATTATGCGACTGGTAGGAGCAAAAAATGGCTATATTCGTGCACCATTCCTTTTAGAAGGTGCTTGGATCGGTCTCTTGGGAGCCTTGGTTCCTTCAGCTTTGGTCTTCTATGTGTATAATGTTGTCTATACATCTATGAACAATAACTTGGCAGATCAAAACTTGTATCTCTATAGTCCTCATCTCTTGGTACCGATCATGGTCGGTGGCCTCTTTGGATTAGGAATTTTGATTGGGGCGATTGGTTCTTCAATCTCCATGAGACGTTTTCTTAAGATATAATAAAAAAGCAAGTTCGCACTTGCTTTTTTTGTCTACTTCTATGAGGACAGGAAGGATGATAAGGACTCTTTAGGATTGTCTAAAGAAGGGATTGAACATCTTCTCGTGACCAATAGAAGTCTCAGGGCCATGCCCGGGATAGACAGTGTAGGAAGATGGAAGGGTAAAGAGTTCTTCTCTGATACTGCTAAGTAACTGTGCCGCGTTCCCTGTTGGAAGATCGGTCCGTCCAATGGTTTCGCGAAAAAGGGCGTCACCGGATAGAACCAGGTGATCCTCAGGAAAGACGATAGAGACTCCTCCTGCAGAGTGGCCTGGTGTCTCCAGAACATAAAAGTGGAAATCGGCTATTTGGTAATCGGAGCGAATGTCATAAAGGAAGTCGGCCTCCTTGCATACCACATCTTCTAAATCCGCATGACGATCCAAACCAGATAAATTATCGACAGGAGAAGACAACCAACTGGCTTCTGCTGAATGGACATAAACAGGTGGGAAATGATAGGTCTGACGAACCTTTTCAAGACTCATAATGTGATCATAATGCGTATGGGTTAAAAGAATCGCTACGATTGGTTTTCCGATGCGATCTATTTGTTTTTGAATAGTCGCCCAGTCGCTACCTGGATCGACAAGAATGAGGGAGTGGTCATTTTCAAGGTAGTAGGTGTTTTCATAAGCTACAGGATTAACGGTACGATAGATTTTCATAAGGACTCCTTTCTAGAATAGTGTATCAAATTGCGAGGAAAATAACAGGATTGAAGTCAGCATGAAAGGAGAAAAAAATCTGCAGAGCTTGCTCAAACGTGATATAATTTTAAGTATTATGACAAGACAGAAACGGAAATATGCCATTGTGGATCTGGAAGCGACCAGTGCTGGAAGCAATGCTAAGATCATTCAGGTTGGGATTGTCATCATCGAAGATGGGAGGATTACGCAATCCTATGAGACGGATGTGAATCCCCATGAACGATTGGATGAGCATATCAAACAACTGACTGGCCTGACAGATGCTCGCTTGAAAAAAGCACCAGAGTTTGCACAAGTGGCAAAAGAAATTTTTGAATTAATAGAAGATGCCGTCTTTGTGGCCCATAATGTCAAATTTGATGCGAATTTATTGGCAGAAGCGCTCTTTTGGGAAGGATTTGAGCTAACGACTCCTCGGATTGATACGGTTGAATTGTCTCAAATTTTCTATCCGACTTTAGAACGCTACAATTTAGGAGCGCTTGCAGCTGAACTGGAAATTGAGTTGCACCATGCTCACTCCGCTTTAGCGGATGCTATGGCAACAGCCCAGCTGCTGTTGAAATTGAGAGAGAAAATTGCGAGCTTACCAAGAGGATTGATCGAAAAACTTCTTTCGATGGCAGATTGTTTGATTTATGAATCGCGACTCTTAATAGAAGATGCGCTTAAAGACAGTAGCCTTTTTTTACCAGCTCATTTAGTAGAAGTTCATGGTCTCTATCTGCGCAAGCCACAGCAGTTCTTAGAAAGTCACTATTTGTCTGAACAGTTTGAACTCAATATGCAGTTGTTGGGAATGGAAGCTTATCCGGAGCAGAGAGAATTTGTTGCCTATATCGAGGACAGTTTGCACCAGCCGCTTCCAAGTTTTATCGAGGCGCCAACGGGAATTGGGAAGACCTACGCTTATCTGTTAACGCTTTTGGCGAAAACCTCCAAGCGCATTCTTGTGAGTGTTCCAACTAAAATTCTTCAGGATCAAATTATGAAGAAAGAAGGAAAGACCATCCAGGATCTTTTCCAAATTCCCTTTCATAGCCTTAAAAGTCCCAAGGATTATATCCAACTCGATAAATTTTATGAGACCTTACAGATTGAGTCAGATAATGGGATGATTCGACGCTTTAAAATGCAACTGTTGGTTTGGCTGACCATGACTGAATCAGGAGAGTTCAGTGAAATTGGCCAACTCTATCGTCATCTTCATTTTGTAGCTGACATTTGCCACGATGGCCAATTGTCGAAGCGTTCACTTTTTTATCAGGAAGATTTTTGGCGCCTCGGCCAGGAAAAAGTGAAAACCAGCCGGGTAATTCTGACCAATCATGCCTATCTGTTAACCCGTCTAGAGGATGATAAGAGTCTACTTCAAGAATCTGTTCTGGTAGTGGATGAAGCGCAAAAACTCTTCTTTGCTTTAGAGCAGTTTTCACAGAGAGAAGAAACCTTGCAATCTCTTCTTCTAGGCTTGCAACACGCCATCGAAGAGGAGAAAGATCTTCTGCAACGGCGTTTGCTGGAAAGTATTCAATTTGAATTAAATGCCTGCTCTAAGGAAGTTGTACAAGGAAAAACAGCAATCTTATCAGATCAAACAGTGGCAAAAATTCGACAGGATGTCTCAGAATTAAAAAACGAATCTCTAGAGAATCTAAGGGAATTGTTTGATGAGCGCTACCAGACCTTTTGGATGGACAAGGAAGTGGTCGAAAGCCACCAGATTCTTCGTCTCCATGGAGGAGTTGAGGACTTGCTATCCTTTAAGGAGTTTGTGCCTGAAGAAGTACCCGTGCTCTTTGTATCAGCGACGATCGCTATTAGTAAAAAAGTGCATTTACCTGCTCTTTTAGGATACCAAGAGCAGCAGATCTACCGGGTGCCAATAGCAGTCAAACAACACCAGGAATTATTGGTGCCGATAGATTTTCCAGATGTCGTTTCTTTATCTTCCGTGGAGTATGCAGGAGAGATTTGTCAGCTCATCGATGAACTCCTTCCTCTAAGAAAACCAATTTTTCTTTTGTTTACCTCAAAAGAATTGTTACTGGAGACGTCAAACGCCTTGAAGTTTCCTCATTTGGCCCAGTATCGAAATGGCGATGCAGCTAATATTAAGCGACGCTTTGACCGAGGAGAAAGCTCCATTCTATTGGGGACGGGAAGCTTTTGGGAGGGAGTCGATTTTTCCCAACAAAAAGAAGTGATTCAAATCATCACGCGCCTTCCTTTTGACAACCCTAAAGATTATATGGTTCAAAAGCTGAATACCCAACTCAGAGAACAGGGAAAAAATCCCTTTTATGACTATAGTCTTCCAGTCGCAATTTTAAGGCTCAAACAGGCTATTGGGAGAACCAGCCGTTTTCAAGACCAGGAATCGTTGGTCCTTTTATTGGATCAGCGGGTGGTGACCAAACGATATGGAAAACAAATTTTAGATGGCTTGCAGCAAGTGTTGCCCCTTCACACGACAGTGAGAGAGCGGCTTGTTGAGCAAGCAGCTGACTTTTTTGAAAGGAATTGAGAGAATGAAAAATAAAGGATTTGGACTTGCAATTGCATTTGTACTGGCTCTTTGCGCCATGCTGTTAGGAACTTTCTTTCCCATCATTGGCTCCAGTGTCTTTGCTTTGATTTTAGGAATTGTCCTCAATGAATTAGTAGATTTACCAGAGAATTCACGACCAGGACTGAACTGGTCTGGTAAGAAATTATTGCAGTATTCGATTATCTTCATGGGATTTAGCTTGCCCATTGCGACGGTTGCCTCTACAGGCTTGTCTTCTTTGAAGATTAGTCTGCCAACACTAACAGTTGCCTTTCTTGCAGCGATGATCTTTGGGAAAGTCTTTCATCTGAAATCTCACCTACGGACCTTAATTGGGTTTGGAACAGCTATTTGTGGTGGATCTGCCATCGCAGCAGCAGCGCCGATCATTGAAGCTGATGAAGAGGAAATTGCCTTATCTATGTCAACTATCTTCTTCTTCAACATTTTGGCTGTCTTTATCTTTCCAGTATTAGGGCATTTGTGGCATATGTCTAATTTTCAATTTGGTCTCTGGTCAGGAACAGCTATTAACGATACGTCATCAGTTGTAGCAGCAGCATTTTCCTACAGTAAGGCTGCGGGTGAAATGGCGACCATTGTTAAGTTGACACGCGCCCTGATGATTGTACCGGTTTGTTTGGGCTTGATTGGTTTAAAATGGTATCGGAGCAAGCAACAAGGAAGAAACAAAGGGATGCTAAAGAAAATTATTCCTTGGTTCATCATCTGGTTTATTGTGGCTTCTATTCTTTCATCTATCGGTTTGGTACCTAAAGTGGTTCTACCTTACTTAAAGGACCTTTCTCACCTCTTTATGGCCATGGCCTTGGTCGGAATCGGAAGCAAGGTTTCTTGGAAACAGTTCCGTGCAGCAGGAGCAGCCCCTCTTCTAGTAGGGTTGATTGCTTGGTTTTGTGTAGCAGGATCTAGCTTGATTCTACAAATGTTGTTCTATTAATTGATTTGATGATTTTCACAGAAAGGAACGTGAATGAAGAAACATCATTTTTGGACGATTCACCTGGATTATTCGATCATTGGGATTGTCTTCGCCCTTCTTATGATTGGGATTTTATCTGTTTATGTAGCAGTTTCTCATGACTATCCCCAAATGGTGTGGCCTTTTTTAGGGCAGCAATTGGCCTGGATTGGTGTGGGATGCGTCATTTGCCTAATTGTGACCATTTTTAGCACGAAATTTCTTTGGAAAATCACTCCCTTTCTTTACCTGCTTGGCCTGGCCTTGATGGTTCTTCCCCTTGTTTTTTATAATCCCAACTTGGTAGCTTCAACAGGAGCTAAAAACTGGGTGGCTTATGGGAACATCACCTTATTTCAGCCCTCAGAATTTATGAAGATCCCCTTCATCCTGATGCTGTCACGCTCTATTGTCCGATTTTTGCAAAGAAATAAGGGGCGTGAGCGATTATTACGACAAGATTGGTTTTTGATTCTAGAGTTGACCATCTATACGATTCCGGTCTTTGCCTTATTGGCCCTCCAGCAGGACTTGGGAACGGCCTTAGTATTCTTGGCCATTTTTGCGGGCTTAGTGCTCGTTTCAGGAGTTTCCTGGAAAATTATCTTGCCGGTCATCTTGCTTCTAGCAGGTGGGTTATCAGGCTTTCTCTTCCTCTTTCTTTCAGAAGGGGGGCGAGCTTTTCTGCACCAGCAAGTAGGGATGCCAACCTATCAGATGAACCGTATTTTAGCCTGGTTAAATCCTTTTGACTATGCACAAACCACCACCTACCAGCAGGCACAAGGACAGCTAGCTATTGCTAGTGGTGGCCTCTTTGGGCAAGGCTTTAATGTCTCTAATTTATTGGTTCCCGTACGAGAAAGCGATATGATTTTTACAGTAGTAGCAGAAGACTTTGGCTTTGTTGGAGCTCTGGTGCTGCTGATTTTATATGTGACCCTGATTTACCGCATTTTAAAAATTACCCTCCAGTCCAATAACCAATTTTATACCTATATTTCCATCGGATTTATTATGATGCTGGTCTTTCATATTTTTGAAAATGTCGGAGCGGTAACGGGTCTTCTCCCTTTGACGGGAATTCCCCTCCCCTTTATCTCACAAGGTGGATCGTCTATTATTAGTAACCTGATTGGTATTGGACTGGTCCTTTCAATATATAATCATAGTAGCAAAAAGAAAGAGCCAGAAGATGGGCCTCCAATCCGTAAAAAAGTAGTCCTTAAAAAGGCGCAATAGATAGAAAGAAGGAATGAAAATGAAAAAAGTAGCAACGATTTTAGCAAACGGTTTTGAAGAAATTGAAGCCTTGACCATTGTCGATGTTTTGAGACGTGCTGGGATCGACTGTGACCTCGTTGGCATGGAAGAAACGGTCACAGGTTCTCACCAGATCACAGTGGAAGTCGACCGCCTCTGGAATGGGGACCTATCAGATTATGATGGAATCTTCTTACCAGGTGGGATGCCAGGAGCTGCGAATTTGCGGGATAATCCGGAATTGATTGCAGCTCTCCAAGAAGAAAGTAGGAAAGGAAAAATCATTTCTGCGATTTGTGCAGCACCAATTGTCTTGGCACGTGCCGGCCTCTTAAAAGATAAACACTATACGTGTTACGATGGTTTTGAAGAAGAGATTCAAGATGGGCACTATCAGAAAGAAACAGTGGTGAAAGACGGGAATCTCTTGACCAGTCGTGGTCCTTCAACTGCGCTTGCCTTGGCTTATGCCTTGGTAGAGCAATTTGGAGGAGATGCCCAAAGCCTTCGTCAAGGAATGCTCTATCAAGATGTCTTTGGAGATGCTTAAAAGTGCTCTTTTGGACACCATTTTTTCTGGTGAAAAATCCCATTCTATGACGGGAAATGACTTCTCTATGATTTAAAATGAAATGACCGTAAAAAATGGCTAAAATCCCCCCTAAATGAGGGTTTTAGCTTATTTTTTTTGTCCATTTGTGGTATAATATTGACTATGAATTATCATGATTTTATATGGGATCTTGGTGGGACGCTATTGGATAATTACGAAACGTCCACAAATGCTTTTGTAGCGACATTGAAGGACTTTCACATCCAAGCCGATCATGATTCTGTTTATGCAGCATTAAAAATCTCAACACAGGATGCAATTCAAACCTTTGCACCACATATTTCAAATTTTCGTACGGAATACAAGAAAAAAGAAGCCTTGGGCTTGCAAGAGCCGGTCTTATTTGAGGGGGCAAAAGAGTTACTAGAAGAGATCCAAGCACATGGAGGACGCAATTTTTTGGTATCTCATCGGGATCGCCAAGTTTTGACCCTTCTTGATCAGACAGGTATTGCACCCTACTTTACGGAGATTGTTACAGCAGACGAGGGCTTTCCTCGAAAACCAGACCCAGCCTCTATGCTTTATTTGAAGGAAAAATATGGCATTCAAGACGGTCTGGTCATCGGAGATCGTCCGATCGATATAGAAGCTGGGAAGGCTGCAGGGCTTTCGACCTATTTATTTGATTCCATGCCACACTTACACCAGTTTATATTTGAATAGAAAAGGGAAATTATGACAGAGGATAAACAGCAAGAAATTCAAGTGCAAGAATATGATGCCAGTCAGATTCAGGTCTTGGAAGGACTAGAAGCCGTTCGGATGCGTCCGGGGATGTATATTGGTTCTACCTCAAAAGAAGGTCTTCATCATCTGGTCTGGGAAATCGTAGATAACTCGATTGACGAAGCCTTAGCTGGTTTTGCTAGCCATATTGAAGTTTTCATTGAAGCAGATAATTCGATCACGGTTGTCGATGATGGTCGTGGGATCCCAGTGGATATCCAAGAAAAGACAGGTCGACCTGCCGTCGAAACTGTCTTTACTGTACTTCACGCAGGAGGAAAATTCGGCGGAGGTGGCTACAAGGTTTCTGGTGGTCTTCACGGGGTAGGGTCATCCGTTGTCAATGCCCTCTCCACATCCCTCGATGTTCGCGTCTATAAAAATGGTAGTATCCATTACCAAGAGTATCGACGAGGACACGTTGTGGATGATTTGAAAGTCATCGGAGAGACAGATCGGACAGGGACAACTGTTCACTTTATTCCAGACCCAGAAATCTTTACGGAAACCACCGAGTATGATTTTGAAAAATTAAATAAACGAATTCAAGAACTAGCCTTTTTGAATCGTGGCTTGCGTATTTCTTTGACGGATAAGCGAGAAGGCTTAGAGCAAGAAAAACATTACCACTACGAAGGTGGGATCTCTAGTTACGTCGAATACATCAATGAAAACAAGGATGTCATCTTTGAAAAACCAATCTACACAGATGGTGAAATGGATGATATTACAGTTGAAGTAGCTATGCAATATACCACAGGCTACCATGAGACGGTCATGAGTTTTGCGAATAACATTCATACCCATGAAGGTGGAACGCATGAACAGGGCTTCCGTACAGCTCTCACTCGTGTGATCAATGATTATGCTAAGAAAAATAAACTCTTAAAAGAAAACGAAGACAATCTAACTGGGGAAGATGTTCGAGAAGGCTTAACAGCAGTAATCTCGGTTAAACATCCAAATCCACAGTTTGAAGGACAAACCAAGACTAAACTTGGAAATTCAGAAGTTGTTAAGATTACCAATCGACTCTTTAGTGATGCCTTTTCTGATTTCCTTTTGGAAAATCCGCAAATTGCTAAGAAAATCGTCGAAAAAGGGATTTTAGCTGCGAAAGCTCGCGTAGCTGCTAAGCGAGCGCGTGAGGTGACCCGTAAGAAATCAGGGCTTGAGATTTCCAACCTACCTGGTAAATTGGCAGATTGCTCTTCAAATAATCCACAAGAAACAGAACTCTTTATCGTCGAAGGGGATTCAGCCGGTGGATCTGCAAAATCTGGTCGAAATCGGGAATTCCAAGCGATTTTACCAATCCGTGGTAAGATCTTGAACGTTGAAAAAGCAAGTATGGACAAAATTCTAGCCAATGAAGAGATTCGTAGTTTATTTACTGCTATGGGAACTGGATTTGGTGCCGAATTTGATGTTACAAAAGCGCGTTATCAAAAATTAGTGATCATGACCGATGCCGATGTCGATGGCGCTCATATCCGAACCCTTCTATTGACTTTGATCTATCGCTATATGAAGCCAGTCTTGGAAGCAGGATATGTTTATATTGCGCAACCACCAATCTATGGGGTCAAAGTCGGTAGTGAAATCAAAGAATATATCCAACCTGGTGCCAACCAAGAAGCCGAATTAGCTGCAGCTTTGGAACGTTATTCAGAAGGTCGCTCAAAACCAACCATCCAACGCTATAAAGGTCTTGGAGAAATGGATGATCACCAATTATGGGAAACAACCATGAATCCAGAACATCGCTTGATGGCACGAGTATCAGTAGACGATGCTGCGGAAGCAGATAAGATCTTTGATATGTTGATGGGGGACCGCGTGGAACCACGTCGTGAATTTATCGAAGAAAACGCTGAATATAGTACACTCGATGTATAAAATTCACCGAACGCTTCCCATTAATGGATATTTTATGGTATAATTACTAGGATTACGTTCAAGTAATACGATGAAGGAGTTTTTATATGTCTAGTGGACTAATTGTTCTCATCTTTATTGTCGCCCTTATCTTGATTGTAGGATATGTGGTTGCAGTCATTTTGAGAAAACGAAATGAAGCCTTACTGGCAGCACTGGAAGAACGAAAAGAAAAGTTATACAACCTTCCGGTCAACGATGAAGTAGAGGCCGTAAAAAACATGCATTTGATTGGTCAAAGTCAAATTGCATTTCGTGAATGGAATCAAAAATGGGTAGATTTATCCTTAAATTCATTTGCTGATATTGAAAACAATCTGTTTGAAGCGGAAGGCTATAACAATTCTTTCCGTTTCATGAAAGCTAAACAAGCCATTGATAATATCGAAAGTCAGATCCAATTGATCGACGAAGATATCAAGGCGATTCGCAAAGCCCTTTCTGATCTGGAAGAGCAGGAACAAAAGAATAGCGGTCGTGTGGTTCACGCCTTGGATATGTTTGAAGAACTTCAAAAAGAAGTCACTTCAGACCCAGATCGTTATGGCAGTGCGCTTCCTGAAATTGAAAAACAAATTGGAAATATTCAATCTGAGTTTTCACAATTTGTAACCTTGAATTCTTCAGGTGATCCTGTTGAAGCGGCTGAAATCCTTGATACAGCTGAAAATCATATTGTAGCCTTAAAACAAATTGTTGAGCGTGTGCCAGAAATTGTCACTGCTCTTCAAGCAAAACTTCCTGATCAATTAGAGGATTTGGAAAGTGGCTACCGCAAGCTTTTGGAATCTGGATACCACTTCACTGAAACAGATATTGAATCTCGTTTCCAACAGTTGCATGCTTCCTTGAAGAACAATATGGCAAATGTATCTGCCCTTGAATTGGACAATGCCATTTACGAAAATGAACAAATTCAAGAAGAAATCGATGCATTGTATCACATCTTTACTCGTGAAATTGAATCACAAAAAGTTGTGAAGAAGTTAGTGAAACAACTGCCGGGCTATTTGAAACACGCAAAAGATAACAATAGCAACCTTGCAGCAGAAGTGGAACGCCTTGGTAAAACATTCGTCTTGAATGAAGCTTTCAGCCAACAGTTAAAAGAGTTGGAAGCTGAGCTGTCTTCACAAGAAAATGTGGTAGAAGATGCCTTGAAAGATTCATCTGAAACACAAAAGGCCTATTCTATCGTAGAGGAAGAATTAGAAGCCATCGAGGCTCGCTTGAAAGAAATCGAAGATGAGCAAATCGGCTTGAGTGATTCCCTTTCAAAAGTTGAAAAAGACGATGCCAATGCTCGCCAAAAAGTTAACATCTATGCCAACCGTTTGCATGCCATTAAACGCTATATGGACAAGCGAAACTTGCCAGGAATCCCTCAAGAATTCTTGGAATTATTCTTCACAGCAAGCAACAATACAGAGGCTTTGATGGATGAGTTGGAAGGGGATAAAATCAACATCGAATCAACCAATCGTTTGTTAGATATTTTGACAAATGATATGAATGAATTGGAAGAAGCGACTTATCGAATTGTACAAAATGCTACTTTAACCGAGCAGTTGTTGCAATACTCGAACCGTTACCGTTCATTTGATGATCATGTACAGGCAGCCTTTGATGAGTCCCTTTATATTTTCGAAAGAGAATATGACTATGCGGCTTCCTTCAAAGTCATCTCAGATGCTTTGGAAATGGTAGAAGCTGGTGTAACTGATCGCTTTGTTACTTCCTATGAAAAAACCCGCGAGCAAATTCGCTTTTAATAACAGAAAAATGACCTTTTAGGAGGTCATTTTTTTATCTTCAAATCATAATTGAAACTTGAAATTTAAACCCTATTTTTGTATAGTAAGGGAGAAATAAGAAAGGAAAGCGATGAAAGAAGTAACAGGTCTTCTCGTTATGGATGTAGATGGAACCTTGATCCGACAGGAAGGGATTGATCTACTAGCTCAAGAAGCTGGCGTGGGAGAAAAAGTGGCTGAGATTACAGCCCAAGCAATGAATGGGGAGCTGGATTTTGCAGCATCTTTAGAGGCGCGTGTTGCTTTATTGAAGGGATTAGAGACCTCTATCTTTCCGAAAATTTTGGAGCAGATTGAAGTCACACCGGGTGCTGAAAGCTTAATCACGGAACTGCATCAAAGAGGTTACAAGGTTGGCCTTGTTTCCGGAGGATTTCATGAAGTCATCGACCCCATCGCGAGGTCTTTAGGAATTGATCTAGTCCGAGCCAACCGTTTGCAAGTTTCTGATGGCCATTTAACAGGGAAAGTCCTTGGTGAAATTATAACTCCTGAAAGGAAAAAAGAATCTCTCCTGACCTGGGCGAAAGAAAATCATGTCCCACAAAGTCAGACGATTGCGATGGGTGATGGTGCCAATGATCTTCCGATGATTGAAACAGCCGGTATCGGGATTGCCTTTATGGCCAAGCCAATCGTCGCTGAGCGAGCCCCATATCGTATCGAGAAGAGGGATTTAAGCTTTGTTCTTGAAATTCTAGACCAGCATAGAAAGGAAACAGCATGCATATCCTACTAGCACCGGATTCATTTAAAGAATCCTTATCTGCCAAACAAGTAGCAGAAGCCTTGAAAAAAGGATTTCAAGAGGCTCTACCAGATGCAACTTTTGACCTCCTTCCTATAGGGGATGGTGGCGAAGGCACCATGGAAACCCTAGCTGGAGTTCTGGATGTAACGGAGTACCAAACGCAAGTAACCGGACCATTTGGACAGCCTGTTTCAATGTCTTACTACCAAAAAGATGAGATGGCCTTTTTTGAGATGGCGTCTCTTGTCGGTTTAGGGTCGATTCCAGCTGAAAAACGAAATCCTCTTGAACTGGAAACACGAGGAATTGGTGAACTTATTTTGCAATTGGTTGACCAAGGGGTTAAAACGATCTGTGTGGGAATTGGCGGTTCTGCAACGAATGATGCTGGGATTGGGATGGCAGCTGGATTAGGGGTAGCCTTCTATGATGATCAAGGCCATCTGCTTCGTCCTGTAGGAGCTTCGCTCGGTCGTGTGGCTAGAATAGATACCAGTGCGGTTCCAAAAGCTTTAGAAGACATCGAGCTCCAAGTCTTAACGGATGTAACCAATCCTCTCTGTGGCAGTCAAGGAGCGACCTATATCTTTGGTGGGCAAAAGGGATTGAATCCCCTTCTGTTTCCAGCTGTTGATCAGGCTATGCAGGATTTTTACCAGCTTGCTGATGCACGAATATTGTCCATGCCTGGCGCCGGAGCTGGAGGTGGCATGGCTGCTGGCTTGGTTGTTTTTGCGGGAGGTCAGATTTCCTCAGGAATTGAAAAAAGCCTCGATTTGATTGACTTTGATCACAAAGTACAAAAAGCTGATCTGGTCGTCGTTGGGGAAGGTAGGATGGATCTCCAATCTCTTTCTGGGAAGGCTCCTGTCGGGGTAGCCAAACGAACACCAGAGAAGATCCCAGTGCTTGCTATTTGTGGTAGCTTAGCGGAGGATTTGCCTGCTTTTCCTAGTCATCACATTGATGCTGCCTTCTCTATCGTAAATGGTCCTTGTGAGGTAGCAGATGCACTCGCTCACGCTGAAAGAAATTTAATTTCCTGCGCTCGAAATATTGGGAACCTTTTGAAAATAAAAGCAAACTAAAAAACCAATGGAAAGGAGATGTTCCCTTCCATTGGTTTTTCTTTAGCTAAAGAGACGTTTCCAAAATGATTTCTTTTCTGGACTGGCAGTCTCTTCTTTCTTTTCAAACAAATTTGGATACTGGAGACTCATATCTGTTGGAGAAATTCCAGATGGGTGGTCAGTATGGATGATGAGACCAAAGGGGGAATGGCGACAGTCATCCGAAACGATGCTCGCTACCAAGCCAAGGTCCTTGGTTTTTTTCAAATATTGTAGCTGGCTGCTTTCATCTAAAGCTGGAGAGATCTTGACCAAAATAGGTTGAAAGCGCTCTGAAATATCAGTGAGGATTGTCGAATACTGCTCCAGGTACATCTTGTCCCTTGCCTCCTCCAAGGTGCATGAAGCAATCACCCGTTCCTCATACGTCTCCAAAAATCGACGCTGCTCATCCGGATTGAATCGAGTAGGACCAGCAGCTTTTTCTAAAATCGTTTTATTAATATCTGTCATAAGCTTAGTATAGCATAAAGCGCAGCAGAAGAGTAGAAGAATGCTAAAAAATTAAATAAGGAAGGGAAATGGAAGAAAATAAGGCAGTGGAACCGTTTTCTTGTTAAAAACTTCTCAATTTTCGTAGATTTCCTTGTTTTTTCTTGAAAAAATAGCCTAATTACGATATGATAGAGGAGTAAAAAATATAACTCAATAAGGAGAGTAAGAAATGTCAATTATTACTGATGTTTACGCTCGCGAAGTCCTAGACTCACGCGGTAACCCAACACTTGAAGTAGAAGTATATACTGAATCAGGTGCTCATGGACGTGGTATGGTTCCATCAGGAGCTTCTACTGGTGAACACGAAGCAGTTGAACTTCGTGACGGTGACAAATCTCGTTACGGTGGTCTTGGTACTCAAAAAGCTGTTGACAACGTAAACAACATTATTGCTGAAGCAATCATCGGCTATGATGTACGTGATCAACAAGCTATCGACCGTGCTATGATCGCTCTTGACGGTACTCCTAACAAAGGTAAATTGGGAGCAAACGCAATCCTTGGTGTGTCTATCGCTGTAGCTCGTGCTGCTGCTGACTACCTTGAAATCCCACTTTACAGCTACCTTGGTGGATTCAACACTAAAGTTCTTCCAACTCCAATGATGAACATCATCAATGGTGGATCTCACTCAGATGCTCCAATCGCTTTCCAAGAATTCATGATCGTACCTGCTGGTGCACCTACATTCAAAGAAGCTCTTCGTTGGGGTGCTGAAATCTTCCACGCACTTAAGAAAATCCTTAAAGGTCGTGGTCTTGAAACTGCCGTTGGTGACGAAGGTGGATTCGCTCCTCGTTTCGACGGAACTGAAGATGGTGTAGAAACTATCATCGCTGCTATCGAAGCTGCTGGTTATGTTCCAGGTAAAGACGTATTTATCGGATTTGACTGTGCATCATCAGAATTCTACGATAAAGAACGCAAAGTTTACGATTACACTAAATTTGAAGGTGAAGGCGCTGCTGTTCGTACTGCTGAAGAACAAATCGCTTACCTTGAAGGATTGGTTGACAAATACCCTATCATCACTATCGAAGATGGTATGGATGAAAACGACTGGGAAGGTTGGAAAGCTCTTACTGAACGTCTTGGTGGTAAAGTTCAATTGGTTGGTGACGACTTCTTCGTAACAAACACTGATTACCTTTCACGTGGTATCGAAGAAGGTGCTGCTAACTCAATCCTTATCAAAGTTAACCAAATCGGTACTCTTACTGAAACATTCGACGCTATCGAAATGGCGAAAGAAGCTGGTTACACTGCCGTTGTATCACACCGTTCAGGTGAAACTGAAGATTCAACAATCGCTGACATCGCAGTTGCAACAAACGCAGGACAAATCAAGACTGGTTCACTTTCACGTACAGACCGTATCGCTAAATACAACCAATTGCTTCGCATCGAAGATCAACTTGGTGAAGTAGCTGAATACCGTGGATTGAAATCATTCTACAACTTGAAAAAATAATCGTTGATTTAACAACGTTTTAAGCCCCTCGGATTTTATCCGAAGGGCTTTTTCTTTGTTCAGGGGGCATAAAAGGGGCAAAACTTTTTAAATAATCCCGCTTATAGCATTGTCTAATATTTCTATTGCTTCATCTTTCATGTGCCTCGTGACGTGCATGTATATTGACTCAGTCACCTCAGAGTCAGCGTGTCCGACTCTATCCATGATTGTCTTGAGCGGTACCTTATTTTCTGCCAGTATACTTATCATGGTATGTCGGAAGTAGTGACATCCAATATCTTTTTCAATCGGTTTCTCGAGCCGAGAATTGGCCCGTTTAAGTGACGCACAGAGTATTGAGCTGTGTATTGGCTTACCTGTGTTTGTGACAAATATGCGATCGCTCTTATACCATTTGGGATCCGTTGCTTCACTCAATTCTCGAAGCTCCAGCATTTTGTGTATGATCTCGATTTCTCTCTTTGTTAAATGCACAGTCCGAAAGCTCGCGAATGTCTTAGGCCCATTATCGTCTGGTATGTATCGATTGTATGTTGTCCTAATATCCAGAGTTTTTTCTTTTTCGTTAAAACAATCTATTTTTAAGGCTGCCAGTTCTCCAATCCGACAGCCATTTAAAAGCATAAATTCGCAAGCAAGGGCGTATCTTAACGTGATATCTTTCCTGTACAACTCTTTCAAAATCGCCTTGTATTCCCATGGCTCCAGATATTTATTTTGAGCTTTCAGCTTCTTCTGGATCCTGTTTTCTTTTGGAGGCAGTTTTGCTTTTCTCGCAGGGTTACTATCTATGTAGTCGCGTTCTTGAGCGTAGTCAAAGAATACATTAAGCATGGATTTTACACGATATTTTTGGGTGTAAGTCCAATCTTCGGTATCGATGATTGATTGAATAAGTCGCACGTTCATATTTTTAATTTTGGTACCTTTTTCAACCTTATCAAGAATGCGCGTGATTGTAGCTTTCTGTGTGATGTACGAGCTTTTTTTCATTTCTAGAATATGCAGATCCCACCACTCATTAAATATCGGGTGGAATAGCACATCACTAATTGTAAGATTTCGTAATATTTCACTTATTTTATCGTCCAGCAATTTTTGGGCTTCTTTTTTAGCCCTTGCTGATCTAGACTCAAGCGTGACAGAAACCCTTTTCCATTTCTCGGTATAAGGGTCTTTGTATCTCTCAAAAAATTTGTATTTTCCGTTGGGAAGTTCTTCAACCCACATTGATTTTTCCCCTTTATTTTGTTAAAATGGGTACAGAAAAGAGGGCTTTTTAATGCCATTCTTTCTATACACAGTACATCCTCACATCTTTGCTTGCAGGCAGGTGAGGATTTTTTTATTAATTTAAATTTGTATAAACGATTAAAGGTGACGGTGATTCAAGAAAATCCCTGTCATGAGTTACAATGCCAAAAGAATTTTTTGTTGCCAAATGATAAAAAATTGCATCATTGAAATCTTTGAGATTGTAATTGCTTGGCTCTATATCTTTTAGTTCATCATGTTCTATGTCTATCAATTGAACATCGTTCAATATAATCCTAACTTGTTTTAAACTATCATCAAGAACATTAGTATACTCAGATGTTTTTTGAAATCCTCGTTTGTATTCAAACTCTACATCATCAATACTTTCTCCTTTTTCTTCACGATCACACAAATTATCCCGATAAACTTCATATGCAGTCCGGCATTTTCGATTAATATATTCGGAAATAGTTAATGTTGTTACATATAAAGTGATATTATTTTCTAAAGAGTGTTCCCAGAATTTATCGTATCTATATTTGTTTTCACCACTAAACAAATCTAAAAGTACATTTGTATCCACCAGAACATCTCTAGTTGGCATCCTTAAGTTAAGTTTGTTGATAGTAGCTTTAATAAAATTAGGACTCAGCATTTTGTTCCTCAATTTCTTTGTACATTTTATCAATTTCTGCTTTGTATTGTTCTCTTTTTGTTGTACTGTTTTCTATCGAATATTCAATACAATCCATAAAAAGTTTATTTATATTTTCATTATAGTTTATTAATTCTTCGTATTCTGTTAAATTAATCACATCAAAAAGTTTACCAAATGCTTTATTTGTAAATGATGGGATAACAGTTTTTATATCAGAAAAATCAACCGTCACTGGTTCTTTATTAGTTACTTTTTCTTCCAAAATTTTATAGAGAAGCAAACCTTTATCACTACTAGTTGCTAGCTTACTTCCAATGACTTCTTTTACATTTACTGTTTCCATATTATTCCTCCATTTCATTTCTTTAATTATAACATTTTATTACATTGTTCGATGTCGAAATCAAAAATAATTAGTGTTCCGAGTACACTGTATTCCAAATTTCTATAAGATAAACTCCCATCTTGTTTGATATGAAAATACGAATGATTAGAAAATAACTTCATAGATGCTTTTTTTGATATTTTTTCTTGTATATAAGCCAAACCTACACCACTGTCTGCATCAGAATCAGATTCTAATTCTTTCGTTGTATTCCCTCTTGTAAAAGCCCATTCAATAGCTTCTCTTTCACTAGATAAGTCTTTTTTGCTTAGAATATAATTTGGTAATCCAATCCCGGTGTCTGCGATAGCAAAACGTATCTTGTTAATATTTGGATAGTGTTGTCCACACATTATTACATGTTGAGCTCCAGAATGCTCTAAAATATTGTGTACAAGTTCGAAAATAAAAATTGAGATTTCATTTCTGAAAATTGGCTCAATTTCAGAAATAATTTTCGCAAGAAATTTATTTTCAATATACTCATCAACAGCATCTTCATCATCACAGGGAATCTTAGATAATTGAATAACAGTTTTCTTATTGTCTGATAATCCAGGTGCTAATTTATATCTTTTAAAAAAACCATTTCGCGCTAAAAGATTTTGTGTTCTTTCAGGTAATACTGTATGATTAGTTTCTACACGGTAATTTCTGGCATGTAGGTTTTCAACTACCATTGATAATAAGACTGTCATTTCTCCGCTAACAAAGTTCGTGTTTTTAAAATCTAGACGGACAATATCGTCTTTTGCAAGAACTTCATTAATTTGAGAGAAACGGCTATAAAAATTAGACATGTTTTTAAACTCAAAGTTTAAAAGTTTAGGGATTTCTATATAATGTTTCATCTTCACGCTCCTACAATATTCTTAAACTCTTCCTGAATCATATCTTCGCCCCAGGTTGTTGAGATTTTTGTGAAGGTAATATTGAAAAAATATAACTAAATAATCTTCTCAAATACCATCGTAGCCTGGATACGATCTCCTCCACCTAGACCCTTGCTTCCTCCGTTAGCTGTACTAATTGTATGGAGTCGGTATCCTTTGGCAGCTTGTTTGTTAATCACATTTTCAAGTTCTGTTAGGTTACCAGATCCAGTACCAAAAAACTTCTCTTTTAGAGTTACTTGAAGAACAACATAGTTCAATCCACTTGTTTCAAAAGTAGTAGAACCACTTGTTCCAAAAGTATTAGAAAAGCTAACTTCTGGTTTAACATTATCAAAAAATCCCATAATAATTCCCCTTTTAATTAATTAAAGCCTTATATTCATCGATCACCATCGTTTCATTAGCGATGGTTTTTATTTTTCTTCCCTGTACACATCTACAACTTTGCCGATGATCCTAAAATCACTGTTTGAATCAATTGGTATATCTTTGTATTTTTTGTTGAAACTTCTTAGATAGGCCTTGTTTTCCTCTATAATGAGCTGCTTGATATAGGCTTCTCCCTCGTAGTCAAACACTCCCACCATACCACTTGGAAGGTCTACCGATAATTTAACAAACACATAATCCCCAGATTTGTAATCTGGTTCCATCGAATCTCCATAAATCGGGCAGACAAAATCAGCGTCCACCTTCACAGGTAATTGGATTGTTTCGATTTGTACTTCATTTAGATATTGCCCTGTACCAGCAGATACAGGCTGGTCGTAGTAGTTGTAGTCTATATACTCTACGAATATTTCATGGACTTCAGCAAGCTTTTTCTTAGCCTCTTTCTGCTCTTCCAGCTGTCCTTCTGCGTAAGTCAGTACGTTATGCTGGTATGGTTCTGGGTCGAGTTCAGATAGTATTTCTTCGATACTTTCGATAATAGAATTGTCTGATTGTTTTAAAATAGGAAATAGATCATCTATAGTGACATTAAGAGCGTTCGCTATTTTAAATAAGGTGTTCTTCTTTGGAGTCCTAAACCCTTTTTCATAATTAGCAATCGTTGTATTTCCCATTTCAATTAGGTCCGCTAGCTCTTTCTGCGTCAAACCTCTTTGGTCACGAAATTCTTTTATTTTTAATCCAATGTAAATGGCTAATTCTTGATCGGTCATATTCATCACCTTTTTTGTACATTTTATAGGTAGATTATAACAAATACTTCACGATTTGAAAAGTTTTTTAATTATTTCGACAAAAAAACTATTGATAGTTCACGTTTCGTGAAGTATAATATAATCAAGGTTAAGGAATTAACCCAAAACAAAAGAAAGGAAGGACAGTATGCTAAGACGAAAGCAAAAGAAAAAAGACCCTTGGTTGACGCAACCAAGAGCCACAGTCATAGCGGCGATCATAGCACTAACCAATGTTACCAGAATCGAATAGAAGCACTTTAAAAAAAGGAATCTTTATTTCCGTAGACGGAAAATCATCTGTAAATCTCAGCACTGGTGTTATAAGTTCAAATGCTAACTCCGAAGATAAAGTTATCGAAATTTCAGAGTGGCTTATTGATCGATCTGAAACTTATAGCGAAGCAAAAAGCAAGTGCATGAAATTGATGGCCAACGTTGCTCACGAAATTGAACTACGAGCGCTTGAATCAAAAATTTAAAAGGAGGTAGCTTCATGCTGAACGAACAAGAAATAAAAGCATTTCATGAACTGCTAAATAGTGTTAATGTTGTACGTAGTAAAACAGAAGAATTGATTCAATTACAAACTGAACAGAAGATGCTTATTTACTATCTTCAGGGTGTGATGGATGCTTCAGATCAGGAGCAATGATAGGAGTTATTTCTCGAGAACGTTCTAAAAATGTTCGGATACTATTGCTATCAATTCCATTAATCTCTGATGAGATTGGAAAATTTTTGTTAGTGTTTTTCTCTAACAATTCTAGTATTTTATCTAATTTATTGTTAATTGTTTTACTCGATGAATTTGCAAGAATATTGTCGAGCTTATTGTCCAAATCATTTAATGTTGTTTGCTGTTGTTCTTTTGTGTCAGGCATGATAAAACCATCAAAACTTTCGATCATCTCATGAAGTTTATGTTTGGCCACGTCAATGTCCTCTACCTCTAGTGAATACATAATTGTTCTATTACTAGAAACATCAAAAGGCAAACTTTCTCCGTGATGAATAATCGGAATCATAGGTAGATTAAGAGCCTCTCTAAATCCTAGCTCATAAAAAGCATTTGGATTGTGCCCAGTCATATCTGCGATTACAAGATGATCATGTTTAAGATGACTAATAATACTATCATTGATATTTCCAGATGAACTTTCTTGATCGACTCGAACTACATTGTAACCAAGTTCTTCACAAACAGGTTGAATTAGGTTTCTCAATACTTTGTTAGAGTGTTTATTGGTGGCATCTCCTGGTGATCCGATAGCAGTAACAACAAAGCAAGTTTTATTAGACATAACGACTAACCCCATTCGTTTTTATTTTATTATACCAAATAACGATAGGGAATTAAATAATGAGGAGGTGAAAGAATGAGACCAAAACGATATCCGTATAGTGGAAAAAGAAAAAAGCCTATCGAAAACTCGATAGACTCACTAACACGAATCTGTAGACTTGAATCTCAAGTGATCAGTCTAGCAAATCATGAAATATTCAAGATACCATCTTCACGTTCTTCAACTGTGTAGCCAGCGCTTATGCATTCAGCAATAATTTCGTTTTTAGGGATAGCATAAAGTTCAGGGTCTACACAACAAACTTCGAACGATGGATCACTTAGAACATCTTGGATAAAAGAATCTAATTTTATTAACCGTGTCACGCTAAACCGAGAACGTGAGCTTACAAAAGAAAACAAGCAACTGAAAGCCGAGTTAGAAATGTATAAATCGGCTATATACAGAAAGAACGAATGAAAGGGGAATAAATGGCAGAAAGAAAGAGGGTACATATCATTTTCTCAGGGGTCTTTTTTTGTGATTGGGGTAAACAAAAATGAGTCTGGGACGAAAGTCCTAGCCTCTCAATTGTTTTTGGATTGTCGAGCAAGACGCAGTGGTTGAGTGGGCTCTACTACGCTGATTTCATCAGCTTTTACAGCCCTACTCAACTGTGCGGAGGTGGGACGACGAAATCGAATTCTAACGAATAACCGATTTCTGTCCCACTCTCATCGTCTTATTAGAACAAGCCTTTGATTTTGTCCAAGGCACCGCTGACCATTTCATTTCCAGATACAAGCCCTTTGGCTTGTTCAAGATAGTCACCGAGGTTGTCTTTGTTGTCATCAACAAATTTTTTTGCAGCGTCGAAATCCTTCTTTTCGATCATTTCTTTAACTTGGTTAAATAAGTCCAATGGATTCATGTTAGGATCTCCTAAAATATAAGTTGTGAAGTCAGGCTCGCACCTTTTTCACATCTATTCAATCATTTTTTTAGAGGTTTGACAACTAAAACGACTTAATGAAAAACCGTACAAACGGCCTCTGGAACATAGAAGTCGTCGGATAGAAGGGTTAATTTTCCGCTAGCAGGATCTCGCTTGAAGACGGTAGCATTAGGTGAATCTTGATGGGCTGCGATCAAATAGTTTTGATCAGGACTAAGCGTGAAATCTCGTGGATTGAGGCCTTGAGTTGGAACAATTTCAATGAGTTCTAGGCTACCATCAGCTACAACTTTGAAGACAGCGATGGAATTGTGAGCACGGTTAGATGCATAGAGGAATTTTCCATCAGCTGAGAGCTTGATCGCAGAAGCCCATTTTTGACCATCGTAGTCAGACGGAAGGGTAGAGACGGTTTGGAAGTGTTCGAATTCACCCATACCGTCATAAAAGAGGACATCAATCGTAGCATTTAATTCATTGATGAGATAGGCAGTCTTATAGTGAGGATGAAAGACCAAGTGACGAGGTCCTGCCCCTGGAGCTGTTTGATATTGATTGATCAGGGTTAGGTTTCCTTCCTCACTGACATCATAAACATGCAAACTATCTGTTCCTAGGTCACACGTGATCAGGTACTGATCTGGTGTAAGGTCTGCATAGTGGGTATGTGGACTTGCTTGATTGGCATGAGGACCACTTCCTTGGTGGGTGTCTTGATCGACAAAGGACAAACGCCCATCTGCCTCTAGCTTATATACGAGAACTTGGCCTTTGTGATAGTTGGCTCCATAGACCAGTTGACGCTTGTCATCGACAGAGACATAGCAGAGTGGTGCTCCCTCTTCAACGACGTGATTGAGCGGCTGAAAATCAGCTGTAAAACTTGCGATTCCTCCTTTTCCCTCTTCAGCTCCGACGCTATAGAGGTTGCCTTTTTCAGAAAAGGCGATATAGGTTGGATTGGGCTCAGCTGCCACTAGTTCCAGATGGTTCAATGTCCCTGTTTCAGGGTCAAATTGTGCCTTGTATATTCCTTTGGATTCTTTTTTGGTATAGGTACCGAAATAAATGGTTTGAGACATAGGTCACCTCGTATGATTTGTTAGGTTTATTATATCAAAGGTCCTATTGGAAGGCAATTGCTAGTTGAAAAGGGGAGGGCCTTTCTTTCTTATTTTGCTAGTTTTTTCGTAACTTTAAGCTCAAAAAATGCTAAAATAGAAACAGATTGAAATGAAAAGGAGTTCTCTGTGGATAATAAAGAAAAACAGTTTAGTTTGTCCTGGTTTTTTAGATGGTTTTTAGACAACAAGGCTATTACCGTATTTTTAGTTACCTTGCTCTTGGGCCTGAACCTCTTGGTCTTGAGTAAGATCACCTTTATTTTTATTCCGATTTTTGAGTTTGCAGGAGCTGTCATGCTGCCAGTCATTATTTCTGGTTTGCTCTATTACTTGCTCAATCCTATTGTCGACTTTCTTGAAAGAAAAGGTCTTAAGCGGATTTTTGCGATTTCCTTCGTCTTTTTCTTGATTGCAGTGCTCTTAATCTGGGGGCTGGCTGTCGTGATTCCAGCTGTCCAACGACAAGTGGTGAGTTTCTTTCATAACCTGCCAACTTATTTGGAGAAGGCCAATGCAACCATCGACGATTTTCTAGACAATCGCGTTTCCTCAGATATCAAACCTCAGTTGGATGAGATCACCAAGGAATTGTCTGCAAATATTACTACTTGGGCTAGTTCGATCTCTGGGCGGGCGGTCAATTGGGTCAGTAACTTGATCGGAGTTGCTTCGCAAGTCATTGTGGCCTTGATCATCATGCCTTTTATTGTCTTTTATCTTCTGCGAGATGGAAAAAATTTAAAGGGTCACATTGTTCGCTTCTTACCGACTAAGATTCGTAAATCGGCTGAACAAGTTCTCTCAGATGTCAATACCCAGCTCTCCAATTATGTTCGAGGGCAAATTACGGTAGCCATTGTCGTCGCCATTATGTTTATCCTCTTCTTTAAGATCATTGGCTTGCGTTATGCGGTGACACTTGGGATCTCTGCGGGGATCTTGAATTTAATCCCTTACTTGGGTAGTTTCTTAGCCATGTTACCTGCTTTAGTCTTAGGATTGGTAGCAGGACCAGAGATGTTTATCAAGGTCTTGATTGTATTTGCAGTGGAGCAAACCATTGAAGGACGTTTCGTATCTCCTTTGGTTTTGGGAAGTCAGTTAAATATCCATCCGATTACCATTTTATTTGTGCTCTTGACGTCAGGATCTATGTTTGGAATCTGGGGAGTTTTCCTTGGTATTCCGGTCTATGCGTCTGCTAAGGTCGTTATTGGAGCTATCTTTGAATGGTATAAGGTCGTTAGTGGCTTGTATGAAGAACACAATGAAGTAGAAGAGGAAACACAGAGTGAGTCATAGTCAACAAATGGTAGAGGCTCTTGATCAGCAAGAGCTAGAAGAAGCAGAAGTTCAATTTCAAAAGGCCTTGTTAGAAGATAGTGAAGCGCAACTATTGGATTTGGGTCAATATCTTGAAAGTATCGGTTTTTACCCTCAGGCAAAAGAGGTTTATGAACAGATTGCAGAAACCTATCCAGAAGTATATCTGAGTTTGGCAACCATCCTTGCAGAGGAAGGGCAAACGGAAGAGGCCTTTGCTTATTTAGAAGAAATTGGCCCTGAGTCTAACTGGTATGTAGCCAGTCTCTTGGTCAAGGCAGATCTCTATCAGCTGGAAGGTCTTGCAGATGTGGCGCGTGAAAAATTAGTTGAAGCAGCCAGTCTGTCTGATGATCCGATCATTCAATTAGGGCTTGCAGAAATCGATCTGGAATTGGAACGCTACCAAGAGGCTATCCAAGAGTATGCCCAGTTGGACAATCGGGAGATTTTGGAAGC
The DNA here is from genome assembly GCF_001813105.1 of Streptococcus sp. HMSC072C09. Lineage (NCBI taxonomy): Bacteria > Bacillati > Bacillota > Bacilli > Lactobacillales > Streptococcaceae > Streptococcus > Streptococcus sp. HMSC072C09. The sequence continues at coordinate 53,687 of NZ_KV811489.1, forward strand.
GACGGGGATCTCTACCTATCAACGGATTGGTTTTGCCTATGCCAATCTTGGTAAGTTTGAAGCAGCTGTGCCCTTCTTAGAGAAAGCTCTGGAGATTGAGTTTGATGACCAGATTGCCTACGAATTGGCGACCTTATTGTCTGATCAAGAAGAATACCAAAAAGCCCTGATCTACTACAAACAAATTGACACCTTGTCGCCTGATTTTGAAGGCTATGAGTTTGGGTATGCCTTGGCCTTACAGGCTGAAAATGACCGTGAAAAAGCGCTTGAAATCGCCAAACAAGGGATTGAGAAGAATCCATTTGACGCACAGTTGAAGCTTCTTTCCTCTCAGCTTTCTTATGAGCTCCACCAGCCTGAACAGGCAGAAACTTATCTGTTGGAAGCTAAAGAAGTGGCAGATGATCTCGAAGAGATTGCTCTTCGCCTCACTACCCTTTATTTAGAACAGGAGCGCTTTGACCAAGTCTTAGATTGGCAAAATGAAGAAGTCGAAACGGTTGTCACCCGTTGGAACATTGCTCGTGCTTTGGCTGCCTTAGAGAAAACAGAAGAAGCCGTATCAGCCTACCAAGAGCTCTATGAGGACTTGAAGGACAACCCAGAATTCCTCGAAACCTATGTGTATCTGTTGCGTGAAGCTGGCGATGTGACAAGGGCGCGTGAAGTGGCCAATCAGTATTTGGCGATCGTACCAGACGATGTGCAGATGCAAACCATCTATGATAGCCTCTAATAAAACCATATCGTGAAGTTTCGGAACAGTTTGTGGTATACTGGTAGAAGATAGAATGAGGAGAGAAAAACATGGAACCAGTGAAACTTTTTCAATACAATACCTTGGGTGCCCTAATGGCGGGTCTGTACGGGGGTTCATTTACGATTGGAGAACTCTTGGAACATGGGGATCTAGGAGTTGGAACGCTTGATTCTATTGATGGAGAGTTGATCGTATTAGATGGAAAGGCTTATCAGGCTAAGGGATCAGGCGACCATCCTGAAATTGTCGAAGTTTCTCCTGATGCCAAGGTTCCTTATGCAGCAGTTGTTCCTCACCAAGCAGAAGTGATTTTCCGTCAACGCTTTGAAATGACGGATGAGGAATTGGAAGCTCGTATTGAGTCTTATTACGATGGCGAAAATCTTTTTCGCTCCATTAAGATTCGTGGTGACTTTGTCAAGATGCATGTCCGTATGATTCCAAAATCAACACCAGAGATGAAGTTTGCAGAGGTTGCAACCCATCAGCCAGAGTATACACGGGAAAATGTCACAGGGACCATCGTCGGTTTTTGGACACCAGAAATTTTCCATGGCGTGAGTGTGGCAGGATACCATTTGCACTTTATTTCAGATGACCACACCTTTGGTGGCCATGTGATGGATTTTGTCATCTCAGAAGGGATTGTAGAGGTGGGAGCTATCGATCAGCTGGATCAACGTTTCCCAGTCCAAGACCGTCAGTACCTCTTTGCCAAATTCAATGTCGATGAGGTCAAAGAAGACATCAATAAAGCAGAATAAAAGGTTGAGCGTCGCTCAACCTTTTAGAATGTAGACAAACTGTTCTAAGTATGCTGAAAAAATAAAATGAGGTATATTTTTAGGTTCATTCAACATATACAACATATATTGAAACTTTCCGCCGTGAGAAAAGTGCTAGAAATAATCTTGATTCTAGCACTCGGGAGTTTTGGAACCTTAGGTCCAAAACTAAGTCATGGAACTTCTTTGAAGTTCGCTGACGTCCGATCTCACCTAAGGAAAGTTTCTGAGACAGGCTAACTTCAATATGACATGTTGAGCGTTGCTCAACCTTTTATTTTTGACATCAATCTGTTAGTTTCATGGCTTTGATTTTTTCTTCTTCTGGGGTAACCCGCAGAGTCTTCTGGCCGGTATAGGTCACAAAGCCTGGTTTTCCGCCGGTTGGTTTATTGAGTTTCTTGGCTTCGATCATATCGACTTGGACCAGATTTGAGAGACGGGCCTTGGAATAGTAGGCGGCCAACTCTGCGGCATCGGTCTTCACTTCATCCGTCGGATCGAGATTTCCGGTAATGACGACATGGCTGCCTGGGATATCTTTGGCATGGAACCAGAGTTCGTCTTTTTTAGCGATCTTAAAGGTCAGTTCATCGTTTTGCAGATTATTGCGACCCACTAAAATGATGGTTTTGCCATCACTAGCCAGGTATTTTTCTGGTTTTTTCCGTTTATGAATTTTTTCTCGGTTGCGCCGTTTGATAAAGCCGGTCTGGATTAACTCTTCACGAATCTCTGCCACCTCAGCCAGGCTCGCTTGAGAAAGGGCCATTTCAACCGTTTCGAGATAAGAAATGGTTTCCTTGGTTTCTTGAATGAGGATGGTCAAATGTTTGACAGCTTCTTTTAACTTCTGGTAGCGTTTGAAGTAGCGTTGCGCATTTTGGTTGGGGGTCAGAGCCTTATTGAGTTGGATGGTGATGGGTTCGTTGGTATAGTAATTGTCCAGGACAACCTGGTCTTGGTCGTTTGGTACCTGATGGAGGAATGTTGTTAGCAATTCTCCTTTTTGGCGGAACTCTTCTGCATTGTCGGTCGCTGCTAACTCGGCTTCTTGTTTGGCTAATTTTTTCCGGTTCTTTTCAAGATCGTTTTCGACCTTCCGGATCAATTCACTGGCCTGTTGTTGCACCCGATCGCGCTCAGCCTTGTCTCGGTAATAGTCATCTAGCAGATCTGAAAGTGTCTCAAAGGTTTGACTAGTCGCATCTGCAAAGGGGATAGCCGAGAAGGATTTGGTCGTTAGGCGAGGCTCAGAAGGTGTCTTGAAAAGGGCACGGAAGGTCTTTAATTTTTCATCTGTCTCAAGTCGCTTGGCTAATTCTTGAGCCGTATCTCGCCCCAAACCTTGGAAACATTTTTGAAGGTTTTTGGGACTTAACTCTTCCTTGTGAAGAAGGGCGAAGAGGGCTTCATCTCCAATTGTAAAAGGATTGACCGCGTCGGTTTTCGGAGGGGCTACATAGGTTGATCCAGGAAGAATGGTCCGGTAGCTATTTTGTGAGAAGCCGACATGTTTGATGGCCTCGATGATTTTATTGCTGGTCCGGTCTAGGAGAATAATATTACTGTGCTTGCCCATGATTTCGATCATTAAGCTGACAGAAATGGCATCTCCAATTTCGTTTTTATTGGAGACACGGATTTCGAGAATCCGGTCGTTCTCCAATTGCTCAATCCCTTCGATGACAGCGCCTTGAAGATATTTACGCATGACCATAATAAAGGTATTAGGAAAGGCAGGATTTTCAAAGTTGGTCTGGGTCCGTTGTATCCGTCCGAAAACAGAATGGGCAGAGAGTAAGAGTTTTTGGTTTTTCCGATTGCCTCGGATTTGGAGTACCAATTCTTGCTCGAAAGGTTGATTAATTTTTTGAATGCGACCACTTAAGAGTTCAGCCTTCAATTCGTGGACCATATGGTGTAAAAAAAATCCATCAAAAGACATGGGATTCCTCATCATTCTAGCGTTTATTCTAGTAAATTATATCAAAAATAGAGCGGAAATCCCAGAAAGAAGCAAGGGGATGTAATATAGAAAATGCGAACGTTTTCAAAAAAAATGCAGAAAAAGTATTGACATTTTTGTAAGAAAACTTTAAAATGTAAGAAATTAGAAAAGTAGTAAATGAAAGTTTCAAGAGAGCCCACGGTTGCTGAGAGTGGGTAGCGGCAGTTTATGAAATTGGACTAATGATGAGATGAATTTGAAACAATAAAAATTCGGTTGGCACACCTTATCGTGCAACTTGTTGCTAGACAAGACAGAGATATGGGGGAGACTATCCTTTTCCCATAAGTGAGGTGGCACCGCGATGACACGTCCTCACATAGCTTTTGCTATGTGTGGGCGTGTTTTTTGTTTTAGATGAGAAGGGAGAAAAGATATGAAGAAACGATGGCGTCGCAGTCTTTAGATGATGGAAAAAAAGAAGAAAATGAAAAATAGAAGAGGTATTAAAAATGAAAAATAAACGTTTAATGGGAATTATTGGTTTGATTGCAGCAGCAGTCATTGGGACAGCGATCTATTCAGCTACAGCAGGCAAAGATAACAAGGCAGCAAGCAGCAATGAAAAGGCTAAAGTTGGGGTCTTGCAGTTGGTCAGCCACCCTTCGCTCGACTTGATCTACAAAGGGATTCAAGATGGTTTGGCTGAAGAAGGTTATGACAAGGACAAAGTGGACATTGATTTCCTCAATGCAGAAGGCGACCAAAACAAAGTTGCGACCATGAGTAAACAATTGGTAGACAAGGATAACCAAGTCTTGATTGGGATTGCAACTCCATCTGCTCAAGGTTTGGCTAGTGCAACCAAAGACAAACCAATTGTCATGGGTGCTATCACAGATCCGGTCGGAGCAAACTTGGTCAAAGATTTGAAAAAACCAGGTGGCAATATCACAGGGGTATCTGACCACAATCCAACTGAGCAACAGTTGAAATTGATCAAAGAGTTGACTCCAAACGTGAAAACAATCGGGATCCTTTACTCAACCAGTGAGGATAATTCTAAAACGCAAGTAGAAGAATTTACAAAATTAGCTGAAAAAGCAGGTTACAAGGTGGTTCCTTATTCAGTCCCTTCTACAAATGAAATTGCTTCTACCGTGTCTGTAATGTCAGGCAAAGTCGATGCCATCTGGGTTCCAATCGACAATACTATCGCATCAGCCTTCTCAACTGTTGTCGAAGCTAACAAAACAGCTAAAAAACCAATCTTCCCAAGTGCGACAGCTATGGTAGAAGCTGGTGGTCTTGGTTCAGTCGTTGTCGACCAACATGATCTTGGAGTAGCAACTGGTAAAATGGCTGCGAAGATCTTGAAAGGTCAAAAACCTGCGGATACACCTGTTGAAATCTTTAGCCAAGGAAAATCTGTCATCAATAAAAAAGTCGCAGATGAATTGGGCATTACTATTCCAGAATCTGTCTTGAAAGATGCTGGACAAGTCATTAAATAAAAAGGAAACGAATCACAAGAATGGCAGGGGAATTTGGCTTTGGCAGGTCTTTAAATCGTGACCTTTAAAAATGTCTACCAGTGCTCATGACCAACTATGTTACTCATGGTAGAGGAGAAAGAAATGGAAGTCAAGATAACAGATCTTCATCCGACCCAACTATATTTATCAGAAAAGAAGTTACAAGCTATCCAGATGCTGGATCAGTCAGCAGACATCATCAATGTGGATCCAATTAGTGTTCTTGCATTTGGAAATCGCTTCTTGATTACAGACGGGCATCACAGGGCTTATCAGGCTTTATTGGCAGATCGGGATACGATTTCTGCTGAGTTTGATAGAGATGGTGGCGATGACTTGTATGCTCTCTATGCGCAAGCTTGTGAGGAAAGAAAGATAACCTCTGTTTTGGATTTAAAACATCGTATCTTACCTCAAGATGAGTATGAAGCAAAATGGTATAACTGGTGTGATGGTTTTAACCAAGCAGTCACTCTTCTATTGAAAAGGCAAGCAGATGAAATAGACAAGGCAAATAGATAATGCACTGTCTCTTGTTCCTTTTTCTAGTGAATTGGTCTCATCTAACTTGTTTTTTAACTAAAAATCTGATAAACTATGTAGTAATTGAATAGAAATCTGCAAGACTAGTATCTCAAGGGAAGTGCGACAGGGAGAAGGGCCGTGACTGAAAGCTCTTTGCATGAAAGCTGAGTGAATTCACTTGCGTAAAGGATTTAGAAATTAAGGTCTGGTTTACGGATAAAAAACGGATGGTACCGCGTGTCAACGCTCCGAATGTGGGTGTTGGCGCGTGGTTTTTTCTATGTCTGTAGAGGGACCATGATGGAGGAAATATGTCAACGATTGAAGAACAATTAAAAGCGCTTCGAGAAGAAACGCTGGCAGCCTTGAAGCAGATATCTGCTGAAAATGAAAAAGAGATGCAAGAACTACGGGTCTTTGTCCTTGGGAAAAAAGGATCTCTGACTGAGATCCTCAAAGGGATGAAAGATGTCTCTGCTGAGATGCGTCCGGTTATCGGGAAACACGTCAATGAAGCCCGTGATGTCTTGACGGCTGCCTTTGAAGAAACTGCCAAACTCTTGGAAGAAAAGAAAGTCCAAGCTAAACTAGCGAGCGAAAGCATCGATGTGACCCTTCCAGGACGTCCAGTTGCTAGTGGTTACCGTCATATTTTGACCCAAACTAGTGAAGAAATCGAAGATATCTTTATCGGGATGGGGTATCAAGTCGTAGACGGCTTTGAAGTCGAAAAAGACTACTACAACTTTGAACGCATGAACTTGCCAAAGGATCACCCAGCTCGTGATATGCAGGATACCTTCTACATCACAGAAGAAATCTTGCTTCGGACCCATACTTCACCTGTACAGGCGCGGGCGATGGATGCACATGACTTTAGCAAGGGGCCTTTGAAGATGATCTCTCCAGGGCGTGTTTTCCGTCGAGATACAGATGATGCGACCCACAGCCACCAATTCCATCAAATCGAAGGTTTGGTCGTTGGGAAAAACATTTCCATGGCCGACCTTCAAGGAACGCTTCAATTGATCGTGCAAAAGATGTTTGGTGCAGAACGTCAAATCCGTTTGCGTCCTTCTTACTTCCCATTCACTGAGCCATCGGTTGAAGTGGACGTTTCTTGCTTTAAGTGTGGTGGAGCGGGATGTAACGTATGTAAGAAAACTGGTTGGATTGAAATCATGGGAGCTGGTATGGTTCACCCACGCGTCCTTGAGATGAGTGGCATTGATCCAACAATCTATTCAGGATTTGCCTTTGGACTTGGTCAAGAGCGTGTGGCCATGCTTCGTTACGGAATCAATGATATCCGTGGCTTCTATCAAGGGGATGTTCGCTTCTCAGAACAGTTTAAATAATCATGTTAGTTAGAGTAAAAATCGATCAATTAGAGACCTTACGTGACCTAGAAGTGGAAACCTATCGGGATACCTTTGGTCCCTATATTGTTGAGGAAGATTTGGAAGATTACTTCTCTACTGTGCTCTCTTTGGAGCAAATTGAGAAGGATCTGCTAGATCCAGAATCCGAAACCTATTTTGTCCTCAATGAAGAACAAGAAATCTGTGGTTTTCTCAAGTTTAACTGGGGCAAGGCCCAAACGGAGCCAGTAGAGATGGACAAGTCCTTTGAGATCCAACGGATCTATGTCAAGAAGGAATGTCATGGGGCTGGTTTCGGCAAGGAAATGTTTACCTTTGCGCTGGATCAAGCCAAGAGACGTGGCTTTGAGTGGGCCTGGCTAGGTGTCTGGGAACGCAATTTTAAGGCGCAAGATTTTTACTACCGCTTTGGTTTTGAACGATTTAGTGAACACCAGTATATAACCGGAGATACCGTGGATACAGACTGGTTGTTGAGAAAGAAATTGATCTAGAAGGAACAAGAAACTTCTATTCTAGAGAAGGGGAGGTTACTAGACCTACCTAAGCCAGCCTCGGGCTGGAAAACACAAAATGAAAGGATCTAAACGAGGGTCAAAGGAAATCTAGGACAGTCATCTAGATGTTAGCATAGCCCTTGGTATCTTACATATGTTAGTTAGTTATAAATGGTTAAAAGAATTGGTGGACGTGGATGTGCCATCAGAAGAGTTGGCTGAAAAAATGTCAACCACAGGGATCGAGGTAGAAGGTGTGGAATCACCTGCTGCTGGTCTCTCAAAAATTGTCGTCGGTGAAGTCTTGTCTTGTGAAGATGTACCCGAAACACACTTGCATGTCTGCCAAGTCAATGTGGGGGAAGAAGAAGCACGTCAAATCGTCTGTGGAGCACCAAATGTGCGCGCTGGCATCAAGGTTATGGTGGCTCTTCCAGGTGCTCGCATCGCGGACAACTACAAGATTAAAAAAGGGAAAATCCGTGGTTTGGAATCCCTTGGGATGATCTGTTCACTTGGTGAGTTGGGCATTTCTGATTCTGTTGTACCGAAAGAATTTGCAGATGGGATCCAAATCTTGCCAGAGGATGCTGTTCCAGGAGAAGAAGTCTTCTCTTACCTAGACTTGGATGATGAAATCATCGAACTTTCCATCACTCCAAACCGTGCAGATGCCCTTTCGATGCGTGGGGTAGCACATGAAGTAGCAGCCATCTATGACAAGGCAGTCAACTTCAGAGACTTTACCTTGACCGAAACGGACCAAGCTGCAGCAGATGCTCTTTCTGTCAGCATTGACACAGACAAGGCTCCTTATTATGCAGCTCGTATTTTGGACAATGTGACCATTGCACCAAGTCCACAATGGTTGCAAAACCTCCTCATGAATGAAGGTATCCGTCCCATCAATAATGTGGTCGACGTGACCAACTATATCCTGCTTTACTTTGGTCAGCCTATGCATGCCTTTGACTTGGATACCTTTGAAGGAAATGATATCCGTGTGCGTGAAGCGCGTGCAGGTGAGAAATTGGTGACCTTGGACGGGGAAGAGCGTGAGTTGGAAACAAGTGACCTCGTGATTACGGTTGCTGACAAAGCGGTAGCCCTTGCAGGTGTCATGGGCGGAGAGGCTACAGAAATCTCTGAAAAGTCTACTCGTGTCGTCCTTGAAGCGGCTGTCTTCAATGGCAAATCGATCCGTAAGACAAGTGGTCGTCTCAACCTACGCTCTGAATCATCTTCTCGCTTTGAAAAAGGGATAAACGTGGCAACTGTTAATGAAGCCCTTGATGCAGCAGCGCGCATGATTGCTGAATTGGCTGGTGCAACCGTGCGTAAGGGCATCGTTTCAGCAGGCCAGTTGGATACTTCAGATGTGGAAGTTTCTTCCACTCTTGCAGACGTGAACCGTGTCCTTGGAACAGAGCTTTCCTACGCGGATGTCGAAGATGTCTTCCGTCGTCTTGGTTTTGGCCTTTCTGGAAGTGCAGCAAGCTTCACAGTCAGCGTTCCTCGTCGCCGTTGGGACATCACTATCGAAGCGGACCTCTTTGAAGAAATTGCTCGGATTTATGGTTATGACAAATTACCAGCAACCCTTCCAAAAGATGATGGGACAGCCGGTGAATTGACTGCGACTCAAAAATTGCGTCGCCAAGTTCGGACCATTGCTGAAGGAGCAGGCTTAACTGAAATCATTACTTATGCTTTAACAACTCCTGAAAAAGCAGTGGAGTTTACGACTGCACCAAGTAACTTAACGGAGCTCATGTGGCCAATGACTGTGGACCGTTCAGTCCTCCGTCAAAATATGGTTTCAGGTATTTTGGATACAGTTGCTTACAACGTAGCGCGTAAGAATAAAGACTTAGCCCTCTACGAGATCGGAAAAGTCTTCGAGCAAACAGGTAATCCAAAAGAAGAGCTGCCAAATGAAATCAACAGCTTTGCCTTTGCTTTGACAGGTTTAGTCGCTGAAAAAGACTTCCAGACTCCAGCTGTTCCAGTTGACTTCTTCTATGCTAAGGGAATTTTGGAAGCTCTATTTGCTCGCTTGGGTCTTGAAGTGACCTATACAGCAACACAAGAAATCAAGAGTCTCCACCCAGGTCGTACAGCCTTGATCTCACTTGGTGACCAGGTGATTGGTGTCTTGGGGCAAGTGCATCCTGTAACAGCTAAGGCTTATGATATCCCAGAAACCTATGTGGCAGAATTGAACTTATCTGCTATTGAAGCAGCTCTTCAACCAGCCGCAGCCTTTGTGGAAATCACCAAATTCCCAGCTGTGAGCCGTGATATCGCCCTTCTCCTCAAAGCAGAAGTGACTCACCAAGAGGTAGTCGATGCCATCCAAGCTGCTGGCGTGAAACGTTTGACAGACATTAAACTCTTTGACGTCTTCTCTGGTGAAAAACTAGGAGTTGGCATGAAGTCCATGGCCTATAGCTTGACCTTCCAAAATCCAGAAGATAGCTTGACAGACGAAGAAGTTGCTCGCTATATGGAAAAAATTCAAGCATCACTCGAAGAAAAAGTCGACGCAGAAGTGCGCTAAATCGTTAAAAGATGAAACAGTTGAGAATTTCTCAGCTGTTTTTTTCTTCCAGGATTTGCAAGTTATAGGCCTTAAAACCCTATAAAAATAAAGAAATTCCTTTAAGTACTCAAAATATACATGTCAACCATCTTTCTATTTTTGACAAATATTTTTATTTTTTTGTAAAATATACTTGTCAAAAAGAAAAAGAAGTGTTACAATGATTTTAGTTGAAAGAAGGAGAGGTTTTCTTATGGGAGCCGTGTGGATTATTTTTATCCCTTTTATAGTTATATTTTATGCAAGCTCAGAAAAGAAGATAAAAGGATTGAACAGACGTATCAGACGATTAGAAAAACAAGTGAAAGGAAATCAAGACATGTCTAGACTTTTAGAAGAATTGAAAGGCCAAACGGTCACTGTCACAGTAAATGGTTTTGGAACCAAATATGAAATTATGGATATCGATGAAGATTGGGTCAAACTGACTCGTGTGATTAATAAACAACTAAGCGAGACAAAATTAGTTCGCATCGAAGATATTCAAGGTGTTCAGCTATAGGAGGCGAAAGCCATGATCTTAAAAAATCGATTGAAAGAGCTGAGGGCGCGTGATGGACTCAACCAATCCGAGCTAGCCAAGCTAGCAGGGGTCTCGCGCCAGTCTATCAGTCTCTTGGAGCGGGGGGAATACACCCCCTCGGTTATCATTGCCATCACCATCTCCCAAATTTTCAAGGAGCCGGTGGAGAATGTCTTTAGTCTAGTAGAGGGAGAGGAATAATATGAAAAAGCAACAACAAGAACGATCTGCTCGTTATCGGTTTTGGAGAAATGTAGGTATCATTACAGTTTCCGGCTTGATCGGAGGAGTTATCGGATTTTTGACAGAAATGTTTGGATACGAAAAGCCCCTAGAAATCCAATCCTTCTTTAGTAAAGAAGTACTCCTTTTGGGCTCAGCAGTTTTATTCTTAGTCGCATTTATACTCACGATAACCTTACTGATGTGCGCGAGAAAAGTCCATCAAAAAATGCTCCAAATAGAAGACGATGATGAAGCCTATCACTATGACATTCAAAAGAAAAAACTATATGGCTTAGCGACCATTTTTAAAGGCATCATGATCTTGCCCTACTTTTTATTCGTCATTTTTTATAGTCAATTGGTCGACTTAGATAGACCTGGCGCTGGGGACATGGCTTTTATCTTTGGAGACTTTACCATGCTCTATCTCTTTCTTGTCTTGATTGCCCTATTTTTCCTATCGGATATCTTCTTTCGCAAGACCTTCCATCTGATTTATGGAAAACCGATTCCCCGCAATGCCAATGCCAAGGAAGTGCGTGAATTTATGATGAGTATGATGGATGAAGCAGAAAAGCAGATTAGCTACGAGGAAAACTATGAAATTATCATTAAGTTAAGCAATTATATCTTACCGATTTCCTTAATTGCGATATTCTTAGTTGGCATTGCTTTCCATACAGATATCTTGTTAGCCTTAGTAGTGGTATCACTGATTTATCTCTATATCTTGGTCTCACAATACAAGATTACCAAACGTTATTATAAAGAGTAAAGGAGTCATCCATGTTAGAAATTAGAAATTTAGAAAAAAGCTTTGGGAATAAGCAGGTTCTCTTCGGAGTAGATCTGACAGCTCAACAAGGGCATATCCTTGGCTTAGTTGGGAAAAATGGTGCCGGGAAAACAACTATTTTCCACAGCATCCTGCGCTTTTTGGACTACAGCGGCGAGATTCGCCTAGGTGGCAAACCCATTACACAAGAGACTTACAAGGAAATTGGCTATTTGCCTGAAGAGCGCAGTCTTATGCCAAAACTTACGATTTTTGAGCAGGTCCGCTATTTGGCTTCCTTAAAAGGAATGAGCACCGCCGAGGTCAAGGAAAAATTACCGACCTGGATGGAAAAACTCCAAGTGAAGGGGAAATTGACCGATAAAATCAAGAGTCTCTCAAAAGGGAACCAACAGAAGGTTCAATTGATCATCACCTTGATCCATGAGCCTAAATTGATCATTTTAGATGAACCCTTTAGCGGCTTGGATCCGGTCAATACAGAAGTGCTCAAGCAGGTCATCTTTGAAGAAAAAGAGCGTGGGGCAACCATTATCTTTTCTGACCACGTCATGACCAATGTCGAAGAGTTGTGTGATGATATCCTAATGATCCGTGATGGTTCGGTTGTCCTTTCAGGGCCAGTCCAAGAGGTCCGTAATAGCTATGGCAAGACTCGTCTCTTTGTTTCTAACGACTTTAGCAAAGAAGAGCTAGAAGCTCTGCCACACGTGACCAAGGTCAGCATGACCAAGCAAGGTACTTGGAAGTTGATCTTGGATGATGCGTCAGCTGGTCCAGAATTATTTGACCGCTTGACCAAGGGTCGCTACCTAGCAACCTTTGACCACCAAGCCCCAACTATTGATGAGATCTTTAAACTTGAATCAGGAGTAGAAGTATGAAACAGATGTTTGTCGTAATGAAAGAAACCTATATCAGACAAGTGAAATCATGGAGTTTCCTCTTCATGGTCTTCGGTCCCTTCCTCTTTTTAGGATTGAGCATTGGAATCGGTTATCTGACAGGTTCTTCTACAGATGCCAAAAACCAGGTGGCCTTGGTGACAGAAGTGCCAGCTGTTAAAGAAAGCCTCAAAGGAACCGATGGCTTGACCTTAGACTACAAAGATGAAGCTGCAGCTAAAAAAGCCATCAAGGATGAGAAAGCAGCTGCTTACCTAACGGTCGATGAAAAAGATGGCCAGCTAGAAGCCACTTATGTAGGCGACCAAGCTATGAAAATGGGATTGAAATCCCTTGTCTCTGCGAAATTAAGCCAAGTCCAACAAGGAATCAATCTAGCGCGTGCCAATTTAAGCAAAGAGCAACTGACAGCCTTGTCTCAACAGGTTTCTCTCAAAGAAAAAATTGATGAGAAAAAAGAAGGCTTGAAAATGGTGCAAACCATGGTTGCAGGTGCTCTAGGAATGTTGCTTTATATGATTTTGATGTTCTACTCTGGTATCACAGCCCAAGAAGTGGCCAGTGAAAAAGGAACCAAGATCATGGAAGTGGTCTTCTCTAGTATCAAAGCAACCGACTATTTTTTCGCACGCATGCTCGGACTCTTCGGAGTGATTTTTACCCACATTTTTGTCTATGTCGTTGGGCTTGTAGCCGTTTGGATCTTTAGAGCAGATATCCCTGTTGTCAAGGATTTTCTCTCTCCAAACTCTCCAATTACCCAGCACCTAGCAGAAGCGATCTCGCTTAATACCGTCTTCTTCATTATCCTTGGGATCTTTATGTATGTGGTGCTCTCTGCCTTCTTAGGCTCCACAGTAGCACGACCTGAAGATTCAGGAAAAGCGATTTCGCCACTGATGATGTTAGTCCTCTTTAGCTTCTTTGGGGTAACCACCTTGGGAAGTGCCGGTGATGTCTTCTTATTGAAGATTGGTTCCTACATTCCATTCATTTCAACTTTCTTCATGCCTTTCCGTACCATCAATGGCTATGCGACTGGTCTTGAAGCTTGGGCTTCATTGGGAATTGCGGTTCTCTTTACCATCGTGGGAACAGTGCTTATTGCCCGTATCTACGCGAGCCTGATCCTCCAGACCGATGACCTCGGACCGTGGAAGACCATCAAACGTGCTCTCAGCTATCGCTAATCAAACAAGCTCTCAGTTATAGCTGGGGGCTTTTTGAATGGAGGTTACAATTTTTTGAAAGACTTGTCTCTAACTATTAATAAATTGCAGAAAATTTAGTATGTTTTTTCATGGAAGAAAGAGTATTTTTCTTCAAATTATGATATGATGGAGGGGAATAATAAGATTTGAGGGTGAATATATGGATAAACTCCAAATAAAATCCAGCCCAATTGATGCGCAAGCGGCTATTGGTGAGTTGACTGGTGTTGATGTATCACAAAATGAGAATAAACAAGTAGAGTTTAGTTATTCTGCTGGTATTGCAGGTATGGAGAAGGGAAAAGAAGTAAATAATCACTTACTTCAAGCTGTGGGTAAATTTAGTGAAGCTGTTCTAATTCAAGCTAATAAATTTCCTCAAATTGCCGCTGTGCTTGAAAAACGTGATGTAGAACAGGCTCAAAGATGGGAAAGCTAACCATGATGGAGGATGTTAATAAAAATAAGCGAGATAAACTATTCCAAGAAATTGTGAAAACAGAGCGACAAGAAGATCTTATTTTAAATTTAAGTCTTGAGTATCAACAAAGTTTAGATGAATTTTTAGAAGATCTTTCGTTGATCACACGAGAAGCAGAAGAAAAGTTGTCTATTTCATCTCAAAATATCTTATTTTTTCAAGAAAAGAATGAAATGGATTTAATTGCAAGAAATTTTGTGGTTAGACAGATGGATGGTGTCAGTGAAGAGTTTCGGAATGTTTTAAAAAACTTAGACATTCAGAGAGAAAAATTGATAAGAGAAAGGAATAGTTTGCCGTGGGAGTGAGATACAGTTCATCAGAATCTGCTGCTTTGATTGAAGCTATGAGCAGTAATATTCAAATTGCTACTCAGATTACAGAAAAACTTACTAGTGGAAGTGATCATTTAATTGCAGAAATCGAAGCAGGAATACTTCAAGGTGCTGCATATGAGGCAGGGAAAAATTTATTTGGGAATATTATTATCCCATGTATCAAAAAATTACAAGAAGCGATCGACGATATTCAGATTGAATTAAATTCATACAAAAACGCAGATGCAGTTGTATCAAAATATGGAGAATTAGATTTAGATGATTTGAAGACACAAAAACAGAGTTGGGAAAAACAGCTTTCAAAGTATCAAGATCTGATCAGAAAGAATGAGGATTTTTTCAATCGTGTAGGAGCATTTCTTACTGCAAATCTGGATCAAAATTTATCAGAAAATAGAGTACTTCATGAATTGGCTGATAAAACACGGATGCAAATCAAAGATCTTGAAGAAAAAATTGAAAAATTAGAGTGGTTTGTTGAGCAAGTCAATCAGTATTTTTCAGACAGCCTTGAAATTCTTAATTTAGCGATTGAAGGAGCAGGACAACTAAGTCAAATTATAGTTGATAGCAACGGAAATTACTATGCGGATGGTGTAGACATGACTTGGTTTGACAAAATGAAACAAACAAAAGTTGTTTCCTACGCTAAAAGAGACTATCAGGATGCCTTAACAAGGACTTTAAATCAAGCGTCGAGAGATATGTTATTATCAGATGATGGTGATACCTATTATCGGGAAGAGTTAAAAAAACGCTTAAAAGGACATGATCGGTCACAGTGGAAAAAAATAATTGATGATTATAACCATACTCTAAAAATTGACAATGAAGGGAATTTAATTGAAATTTTTGATAATAGTGCTTATAAAGATCGACATTATCAAAAAGATGATAACTTTTCTGTTCTAAAAAATGGGAAGTATGATAGTGCTTCTACGAGATTGATCAACGAAAAATATCAAGAACTTCTTCAAGAAAATTTTGAAGCTAATTCTGCTGAATTTTGGGGTGGAGTTAGTCAGATGTTATCAGGTTTACTACTTGACTTTGCTAGCGTAGCAGCAGAAACTGGAGGTTTAGCTTTAGCTCCTGAGACAGGTGGGGCAAGCTTTATTGCTGGAACAACTGCAGCAGAGGTTGCTTTAGATGCAGGCAACGCACTCATATTTAGTGGGGTAGTATCTGTAGGATCCGCTATTAGTAAAACAGGTAGCGCAAACGCTGAAATTCAAGTTAATTATTCTAGCAACTACGATAGCTGGCAGGCAAATAAACCGACGAGTAAGACTTTTGGGAAAAAGGTTTCTGGACGAGTTAAAGGTAAAAAAGTCGATAATATTCGAGTTGATGCGGAGCCAGATAGTGGGAAAATCCAAGTTCAATCGGGAAGTGGGAAATCGGGTTATGGCCTCGACATAGATATCGAGGTTTCAAGGATTTCAAGTAGGCAGGATATTGTAGACTGGGTAAGCAAACATTCTGAACTAAAAGGACTTGGAAAAGGAGCTAAAGAAGAAGTTATCAAAAATATGTGGAAAGCTTTTAAATACTTAACGCAATAAGGAGTGAACAATGAAATTATATTTAAAAGGCGATTATACAAAAAGAGTACCTTATGGTTATTTAGAACTAGCTGGCAAAATGTGGTTTCCAGAAGAAAAGCAAGTATCTTACTCAAATGCAGGAGACAATGATGCATTACAAGAAGATTTTTCTGTAAATTTATCCCTGAGGAAAGGCACTGCCGATAAGAGATGGTCTAGTTTCCCCCTAAAGGAAGGGGTACGAAGACTCTTTTCACATCTTGACGAATGTATTGAGATAGAGTTTGAAAATGCATTCGCTACGGATTATAATGAAAAGGGAGACTATCTCCGTATTTTAACCAGCCATCTAGAAGTTTTAACAGTTGATAAACGCGCCATGTACATTATGGCGCTTGAGATTGCAAAGGTGATTGACGGGCAAATTAGCGAGGATAATAAGAAGACATGGCTAACAGTCGAGGAGTTTAGGAAAAAGCACGAGGCTATTCTATCTCTAACTTTTGAAGAAGCAAATGAACGAAGTTTGACTGAAATTCAAATGATGGATGTGGTAGATGACCCTCTTTGGGAGGAAGAAGCCACTCGTCGAAAAGAATATATACTAGCACATGGAGGCGATATCTCAGATTTATGAGACTATACATCAAAAGTGATTTTACGAAAAAAATAGACTTCACAACTAGAGAGCTTGTTTGGAAGATGTGGTTTAAGGAACGGAATGGCAAGAAAATAAGTTTCTCCAATGTTGGTGATGATGCTATGTTACAGGATGATTTTTACTTTGGTGTTCGGTTACACAAATGGTCTTCAGTTGACGAAAGATGGGATAAGGCTCCTTTTATAATTCCTAGTAATCCTTGGTTGTCTTTGGAATATGAGAGTATAACACTTGAATTTGAAAAAACTTTCATTACAGAGTGGAGAGAACGTGGAGATTATCTACGTATCGCAACATCTCATATAGATGTTTTAACTGTAGACAAACGTGCTTTATACATTATGGCAGCTGAAGTAGCATCTGCCATTGATGGTCAGATTAGCGAGGACGGCAAGCAAAATTGGCTAAGTGTAGAAGAATTTAAGGAATATCACAAGGATGTTCTTTCACTGACTTATGATGAAGCTGTTGAAATCAGTTTGGAAGAATTAAAGACAATGGTACCGGTAAGAGATCCTCTATGGGAAGAGGAGGAACGGCTTCGAGAAGAATACACCAAAATCCATGGTGAACGTGTTTATGACGATGAGGAAGACGATTGAAATTATATATCAAAGGCGATTACACCAAAGAAATTCCGTTTGATTATTTAGAACTAGCGAAGAGAATGTGGTTCGAAAGCTATCAAGGAGAAGGTATATCTCTCTCCTATTCTGGTTTTCTTCAAATCAGAGATGGGAATGATATAGCCATTCATCTAAAACTAAATAAACAGGATTATGACGAACGTTGGTTGTGTATTCCGATACAAGAAGGGATAAAATATCGTTTTTATTCACAAATTGATGAAGACCTAAATTTGGAATTTGAGAATGCTTATGTAACAGATTTTCGAGAAAATGGAGACTGTTTGCGTATCGCTTCTACCCACCTTGAACTGCTCACTCTTGATAAAAGAGCGTTCTATATCATGGCCATTGAGATTGCCACAATCTTTAATGGACAAATCAGTGAAGACGATAAGAAAACATGGCTAACAGTCGAGGAATTCAAGGAAAAGCACCAAGATATCTTATCTCTAACTTTTGATGAAGCAAATGAGATGAGTTTGGAAGAAATTCAGACGATTGACGCTATTGATGATCCCATCTGGGAAGAATTGGATAGGAAGCGTGAAGAGTACATCAAAATCCATGGTGAACGAATTTATGACGACGAGGAAGAAGATTGAGAATTTATATTAAAGGTGACTATACAAAAGAAATCCCGTTTGATTACTTAAAACTAGCAAAGAGAATGTGGTTTGGGGAAAAAGATGGAATAGAACCTGACTTGTCGTATGCAGGGTATCTAGATTTACCAATCGAGAAACTTTCTATCCACTTAAAATTAAATAAGTGGATGCATGATAATAGATGGAGTAATGTTCAGATTAAGGAAGGGATAAAATATGATTTTTTATCCCATAAATATGAAGATATAGAGCTAGACTACGAAGATGCTATGATGTCGGACTTTCGTGAGAAAAGTGAATGTTTAAGAATCGCTACTAAGCACCTTGAACTCCTCACCGTTGATAAACGTGCTTTCTATATTATGGCCATTGAAATTGCGACTGCTATTGATGGTCAGATTAGCGAAGATGATAAAGAGAGCTGGTTAAGTGTGGAGGAATTTAAAAACCGGTATGAAGATATCCTATCGATGAGTTATGAACAGGCTAATGAGATGAGTCTGGAGGAAATTCCGTTTATGGATGATGTGAGAGACCCGGTTTGGGCAGAAGATGACCGCAGAAATGAAGAATACATCCGAATCCATGGAGAAGTGGAGTTGGATGACGAGGACGACGAGTGAAACTATATCTTAAAGGTAACTACGAAACTAACATCTATCAAGCCTGTATGGAATATCCTTGGAAAATGTGGTTCAAGGAACGTAAGGGAGTGCAGGTTGAGTTTTCTTATGCACGTGATGATGACTTCTATTTTAGTGTTAGTTTGGATAAATTTTCTTCAAATGATGAGCGTTGGGGAATGGCTGATTTTAGAGTAGGCAACGATCCTTGGGCGACTTTTAAGTATGAAGATATAAATTTAAATTTTGTAGATTCCTATGAAAGTGATGGACGAGAAAAAGGAAACTATCTACGAATCATCACGACTCATAAAGATATTCTAACGGTTGATAAGCGAGCTCTTTATATCATGGCAATTGAGGTAGCCTCTGCCATTGGCGGTCACATTAGCGAAGATGATAAGGAAACATGGCTGAGCATTGAAGAATTTAAAACAAAACATGCAGATTTGTTGCATTTAACCTACAATGAAGCGGTTGACATTAGCTTGAAAGAGATAGAAGCAATGAAAGCTGTTGATGAGCCACTCTGGGAAGAATTGGATCGAAAGCGTGAAGAATACATCCGAATCCATGGAGAAGTGGAGTTGGTTGACGACGAATGAGGCATTCTACTTCAATCTGTAAGCCTTCAGTTGTTTCTGAGGGCTTTTTGATTTCACATTGACTTTTGCAAGCCTTTTCACTACAATAGAACTACAGAAAAGGAGGCGGACATGAACTATATTGAGTTTGCTGAAAATGAGCGTCTGTCCACGATTGTCCTTGGGATGATGCGGATCAGTCAGATGAGTGAAGACGAGGTGGAGGCCTTGGTGGAGGCGGCCTTATCGATTGGGATCAACACTTTTGACCTGGCGGATATCTATGGCAATGGTCAGTGTGAGATCCTGCTGGGGAAGGTTCTCAAGGGCCGTCCGGATCTTCGGGATCAGATGTGGATCCAGTCTAAGTGTGGGATTCGCAAAGACGGCTTTACCTATTTTGATTTTTCTAAGGACTATATTTTGGACTCCGTCAATGGCATCCTCGAGCGTTTGCAGATTGAGCGCTTAGATAGTCTCCTCCTTCACCGACCGGATGCCCTCATGGAGCCGGAAGAAGTGGCGGCAGCTTTTGATCACTTGGAGCAAGCGGGCAAGGTCCGTCATTTTGGGGTGTCCAATCAAAATCCTATGATGATGGAATTGCTTAAAACAGCTGTCAAACAACCACTCAAGGTCAACCAGTTGCAGTTGAGTGCCGCCTTTACGCCTAGCTTTGAGGCTGGTTTTCATGTCAACATGGAAGGGCCAAAAGCAGCCGTGCGAGATGGCAGTGTCTTTGAATATTGTCGCTTAACCGATACGGTGATTCAAGCCTGGTCTGCCCTCCAGCATGGCTATTTTAAGGGGAACTTTGTCGGCAAGGAAGAGTTTGCGGCCCTCAATCATGTCCTCAATGACTTGGCGAAGAAATACCAGGTCACTCCGACAGCCATCGCCCTTGCTTGGGTCCTCCGCTATCCGGGTAAGATGCAGGCTGTCATCGGAACGACCAAACCCCAGCATGTCCTTGAAGCAGGGAAAGCAGCAACAGTCACTCTAACCCGCAAGGAATGGTACCAAATCTACTTGGCTGCAGGAAATGATTTGCCTTAGAATCTTGTTAGTAGACCAGACTTCACTTGTATCAGTGGGCTGGTCTTTTGTTTTATACTTTACGAATTTTTCTTGACAAGTCTTTCTTTTTTATGGTATTCTTTTATGCAACAAATGTTGCGCAACGGATGTTGCGCGAAAGGAGTCTTATGCCACCCAAGGTTAAATTTAGTAAAGAGGCTATCATTGGGACAGCTTTACAATTGGTGAGAGAAGAGGGAATGGCTAGTTTGACAGCTCGAGCATTAGCGGAGAAACTGGGAGCCACACCGAGAGTCATTTTTGGGCAATTTGCTAATATGGCTGAGTTACAAGCAGAGGTTATTGGTGCTGCGGAAATGGTCGTGGTGGAGTATATTCGCAAGGCCTTAGAAGATGAAAAGCCTTTCCGATCTGTCGGGGTTGCTTATATCCTTTTCGCCTCAAAAGAGCCCCAACTCTTTCAATTACTTTTCCAAAATCCTAGCAAAGAGCCGATTCGTCGCTTTCAAGATTTTCTTCCCATGAAGGATCATAGTTACCAATTGGTTCTGGATTCGATCGTTGCAGACTATCCTTTGACTCTAGAGGAGGCTAGTCGCTTGTACCAGCATCTATTTATCTACTCACACGGGATGGCCTCTATGGTTGCTTCTGGTATTTATCAGTTCAGCATGGAAGAAGTGATTGGATTACTGACAGAGGTTTGTCAATCTCTCATCAAAGAAATGGTAGGAAAGAAATGATTCAACTTGAAAATGTACACAAAAGCTACGGCCAAACCAAGGTTTTAAAAGGGATTGATTTGCAGATTCAAGACCAGGATGATGTGGTTATCCTCGGCCCTTCTGGATCGGGGAAATCAACTCTCTTAAACGTGTTATCAGGCTTAGAAAAGGTAGATGAGGGACATATCCTCATTCAAGGACAAGATTTGTCTCAACTCACGGATGCTCAATTGACGGCCTTTAGACGGGAGAAGATTGCCTTTATTTTCCAGCAGTATTATCTATTGCCGAATCTAACGGTCAGACAAAATGTAAAAATGGGGGCTGACCTGGCAAACAATCATGATTTTTTGCAGATCATCGAGGATTTGGGACTTGGCGATAAGCTGGACAAATATCCGAGTGAATTGTCTGGTGGGGAACAGCAGAGAGTCTCCATTGCTCGGGCCTTGGCCAAAAAGCCAGAGATTCTCTTTTTAGATGAGCCGACGGGAGCTCTCGATGAAGAAACAGGGCGCAAGATTCTGGACTATATCTGGAAGTTAAAGGAAAAGCTGGGCTTCACCCTCATCATGGTGACGCACAACCAAAATATTGCGGATATGGCCAGAACCATCATTCGTGTCAATAGTGGCAAGATTACCGAAGTTGTGACCAATGATCAGCCTCAGACTGCCTATGAGATTGGATGGTAAGCCATGTTTTCAGTAAAAGATATTCGAAAATTAGTTGTCGTCAGTATCATTGGAGCCTGTGCGGTCTTTGTGGCCAATCTCTTCTTGAATTTTTACCTGGATATCGTGCAGTTGGAAATTTCGAAAACCAATCCCATGATTCAGACCTACTATGATGCCCAGGTTTCGCTTTCCTGGATGGTGGCCATGGTCAGTGGGGTTGTCTTGTCCTTGACGTCGGTCCTTCTCATGTGTTTTTATATCAAACAATTTGTTGATGACCACAAGGAACAATTAGGGATTTTAAAGGCTTTGGGCTACAGCAATGGCCAGTTGGCGAAACGATTTTGGGCCTTTGGACTTAGTTTTGGAGCTGGAGCGCTTCTTGGCTATTTCGCTTCATTTCTCATGATGGGACATTTTTACGACTTCCGTAATGAGAAGGGGATTTTGCCAGAAATTACCATTCACCTTCACTGGCAGCTCCTGCTTGCCTTGGTGATCCTGCCAACGAGCTTCTTTATGCTTCTCGCGATTGGTTATGCTAGAAGACAACTACAAACGCCTGCGCTTCTCTTATTGAAAAAGTCTCCAAGTCCGATCAAGGTCAAAAGGAGAAAGCGAGCTCCTAAGAAAGAGAAAGACTTCCTAAAAGAGCTATCCTTGTCACTGATTTGGGGGAGAAAATCGATCTTGTTTTTTGTGGTCTTTGGATCCATGTGTTTTGCGGCCATGGTTCAATTGTCCTTTGGCCTCAGGGATTACACAGATGATATCATCCAAACTATGATGATCATGATTGGTTTGATCCTTTCTTTCTCGATACTCTTTTTGTCATTGGGGATTGTTGTCTCAGAAAGTCGTGAAACCTTGGCTCTTATGAAGGCTTTTGGCTACACCGATCGTGAATGCCAAAGTCATATTCTCGCTCCCTATCGTTTTTGGGCCTATCTAGGATTTGTTCTTGGGACGGCTTATCAATACGGTATCATGGAATTCTTGATCGGTGTGATCAAAGATACGGTTCCTGGTAAAATTGAGCATCACTTTGATGGGAATGTGTGCTTCTGGACCTTGCTTGCTTTTGCTGTGGTTTATGAAAGCCTCTTTTATCTATCCAACAGAAAACTCCAAAAACAAACCATCAAAGAAGTGCTCTTAGCTGAATAAATAGAAAAGAGAGTGGGACAGAAATTGGTAATTCGTTAGAATTCGATTTCGTCGTCCCAC
>NZ_KV811489.1:76621-88088 GCF_001813105.1 Streptococcus sp. HMSC072C09
CACTGCGTCTTGCTCGACAATCCAAAAATAATTGGGAGGCTAGGACTTTTGTCCCAGCCTCTTTTGTACTGGATAAACAGAAAAACGGATGCTGTCTAAAAATCTTGCATTTTTTTGCAATTTAGGTTACAATGAAGACTATAAAAAATGCGTAATCCCTAGGGTCTTTCCCTCAGGGAATTTTGTGTGTTTTGACCTATTTTCGATGGAAAGAAGCTTTGCTTCTACCGCAGGAAAAAGTATGAATAACATTGGAGGTAATAATGATTCGATCCTTAATTTCCGAGATCAAAGAATTCAAGAAGCCCTCGATTTTGGCTTCCTTGTTCATGGTCTTTGAAGTCATGTTTGAGATTTCGATTCCCTTTGTCATGGCGAGTCTTTTGGACCAAGGTGTTCAACAAAGAAACATGAACAATATTTTGTTTTACGGTGGGCTCATGCTGTTCTGTGCCTTTCTCTCCCTCTTTTGTGGGATGCAGTCTGCCCGTTATGGCGCCTATGCATCGGCTGGTTTTGCCAAAAACCTTCGTCGGGCTATTTTCAAAAAGGTTCAAACCTTCTCATTTGAGAATATTGATCAGTTCTCATCAGGTGGGTTAGTCACTCGGATGATGACGGACGTAACCAATGTGCAAAATGCCTATCAAATGGTGATCCGGATCTGTGTACGGGCACCGCTCAATTTGATCTTTGCCATTGTGGCTTGTTTCTTGATCAATCCGGAAATGGCCATGATCTTTGTCTATGTGACCATCTTTTTGGCAGCTGTCTTAAGTATCATCATGAAGATTGTTTATCCACTCTTCACAGAAGTATTTGAAGCTTATGACAATCTCAACAACAGCATTCAAGAAAACATCACCAATATGCGGGTGGTGAAGTCCTACGTTAAGGAAGCAGATGAAACCGTTAAATTCAAAAAAGCTTCACGCCGGATTTATAACATGTTTATGAAGGCTATCCGTGTCGTTGTCTTGAGTAGCCCAGCTATGATGCTTTCCATGTATGCTTCTTTCCTTTTGATCTCTTGGATTGGGGCTCATCTGATCGTTGGTGGCCAACTCTCCACTGGGAATCTGACTTCTATGTTTAGCTACACCATGACCATTCTCATGTCGCTCATGATGTTTATGATGATCTTTGTCATGTTGTCGATTTCCATGGCCTCTGTCGAGCGGATCAATGAAGTCTTGACGACCAAAACGACGATTGACTCTCCAGAAAATGGGATCAAAGAAGTTGCTGATGGCTCCATCAACTTTGAGGATGTGACCTTTGCTTATACCGATGAAAATGGCGACAAGACCCATGTCTTACAAGGGATTAATCTTTCTATTCGTTCAGGGGAAGTGATTGGTATCTTGGGAGGAACAGGATCAGGAAAATCAAGCTTGGTGCAGTTGATTCCTCGTCTCTATGATGTCGAGTCTGGTCGGGTGACAGTAGCAGGCCACGATGTCAAAGAATACGATCTTGATTCCCTTCGTAAGCAAGTGGCCATGGTTCTTCAGACCAATGTCCTTTTCTCTGGTACGATTAAAGAAAATATGCGCTGGGGAAATAAAGATGCGACGGATGAAGAGATCATCGCAGCTTGTAAGATTGCCCAAGCCGATGAATTTATTCAAGATTTCAAAGAGGGTTATGACACCATGATTGAGCGTGGGGGATCCAACGTCTCCGGTGGACAGCGCCAACGTCTTTGTATTGCGCGTGCCCTTCTCATGAATCCGAAGATCTTGATCTTGGATGATTCGACTTCAGCGGTCGATACCAAGACAGATAGTTTGATCCGTCAAGGATTGGCAACCAGCTTGAAAGAGACTACCAAAATCATCATTGGTCAACGGATTTCCTCTATTCAAGATGCAGATCGCATCATCGTGATGAATGATGGCCAAATCGATGCCATCGGTCGTCACGAGGAATTGCTTGCGACCAATGCCATCTACCAAGAAGTATACGAAATGCAAACACAAGGGAAAGGAGAAGCAGATGAAAACTAAGAAAAAAGCAAATCTAGGCTCTATCCTTCGCCTGCTCGACTTCCTTTGGAAAAACTACAAGGTGTCCTTGATTGTTTCCTTTATCTTAATCATTCTATCGTCACTTGCGACGGTCAATGTGACAGCTTCGATTCAGTCCTTGGTCGACGTCTATGTGGAGCCCATGCTGACAAGCAATAGCCATGATTTCGGACCGCTCTTGTCCTTCTTAACACGGGTCGGTTTGATCTGTTTGATCGGGGTACTTGCTAACTATGGCTTTACCTTGATTATGGCGACCGTTTCACAAGACTCACTTAGAAGTCTTCGAAATCAGTTGTTTGCCCGTATGCAAAAACTGCCGGTACGTTACTTTGATACCCACCAACACGGGGACATCATGTCTATCTATACCAATGATATTGATGCTCTTCGCCAAGCGATTGAACAATCCATTCCTCAACTTTTATCCTCAGCAATTACCATCCTTGGGGTAACGATTACCATGCTGACGGTTAGTCCACTCTTGTTCTTGATTGTTCTCTTCATGGTTATCGTCATGGTCTTTATCATCAAGGATGTTTCTGGCAAGTCAGGTCGTTACTTCGGCGCCCAACAAAAGAACTTGGGGATTGAGAACGGCTTTATTGAAGAAATGATGTCTGGTCAAAAAGTGGTCAAGGCCTTTGTGCATGAAAGAGAAAGCATTGAGGATTTTGACCGGATCAATGACCAACTCTTTGAGTCTTCCTACCAGGCTAACCGCTATGCCAATGTCCTCATGCCCATTCTTGGGAACTTGGGAAATGTTTCCTTTGTTCTAACAGCCTTGATCGGGGGCCTCTTTGCGCTAAACGGCGTCGGTGGTTTAACCATTGGTGGTCTTATGGCCTTTCTGCAATTGAACCGTTCCTTCACAGGTCCGATTGCCCAGGTCTCTCAACAATTGAACTTTGTCCTCATGGCCTTGGCTGGTGGAGATCGTGTCTTTGATCTCTTGGACGAAGAAGAAGAAGTCGACCAAGGAAAAGTGACGCTGGTCAATTATGAACTGGTCGATGGAGAAATGGTCGAAACCGATCAGAAAACCAATAAATGGGCTTGGAAACACCCACGTCCAAATGGGGATTACCAGCTTGTCAAGATGGTCGGAAATGTGGTCTTTGATGATGTTGATTTCTCTTATGATGGGAAGAAACAAATCCTTCATGGCATCAACTTGTACGCGGATAAGGGTCAAAAAGTGGCCTTTGTCGGAGCGACTGGTGCAGGAAAGACAACTATCACCAACTTGATCAACCGCTTCTATGACATCCAGTCAGGAATGATCACTTATGATGGGATCGATATTAAATTGATTGAGAAAGATTCTCTGCGTCGTTCCCTCGGAATCGTTCTTCAAGATACCCACTTATTTACTGGTACGATTGCGGAAAACATCGCTTATGGCCGTGCTGATGCAACACGGGAAGAAATCCTTGAAGCAGCTCGGATTGCCAATGTGGATTCCTTTGTCAAGCACTTGGATCAGGGCTATGAGACAGTCTTGACGGATGATGGGGCTGGTCTATCAAATGGTCAACGACAATTGATCGCCATTGCCCGTGCAGCCCTTGCCAATGCGCCTGTCTTGATTCTGGACGAAGCGACGTCTTCCATTGACTCACGGACAGAGAAGATGGTGCAAGAAGGGATGGACCGCTTGATGGAAGGTCGGACTGTCTTTGTTATCGCCCACCGTCTATCGACTATCGTCAATTCCGATGTGATTATGGTAATGGACCACGGACGTATTATCGAGCGAGGCAACCATGCTTCCTTGATGGCAGAACGTGGCACCTATTACCGCCTGTACACCGGTGGACTTGAAATTGATTAATAATAAAAAAGCTTGAGCGTTGGCTCAGGCTTTTTTGGCTTATGGATAATGACTTCTTAGAAACTTTCCTTAGGTGAGTACGGACGTTAGGTGAAATTATCCAGTGGATGATTTCAGCAATCCAGGAAGTTCCATGACTAATTATTGAGCCTAAGGTCTCAATAATTCCGAGTGCCTGAAACGTTATTGTTTCAGGCACTTTTCTCACAGCGGAAAGTCTCGAAAATAAATAGCCATTCATCAAAAATCCTGACTACACTTTCAGGCTTTTTGCTTATTTCTCAAGTAATTCTTGGATCAAGTCTTCCATGGCAGCTGGTTCTGTTTTGGAGGAGAAGCGTTGGACGACTTGTCCTTGTCGGTTGATGACAAATTTTGCAAAGTTCCATTCGATGCGTTTGCCCAGTGGTCCGGTTGCTTGGCTTTTGAGCCAGTCATAGAGTGGAAGGGCTTCTTTACCATTAACCTTGGCTTTAGCGAATCGTGGGAAGGTGGTCTGGTAGTTGAGGCTACAGAAGCTATTGATTTCTTCTGCAGTTCCTGGTGCCTGCCCCATGAATTGGTTACAGGGAATGTCTAGGATTTCAAGCCCCTTTTCCTGGTAGCGCAGGTAGAGATCTTGCAGTCCTTGGTATTGCGGGGTCAAGCCACAGCCTGTTGCTGTATTGACCACGATGAGGACCTTGCCTTGGTAGTGGGAAAGGGGAATCTCCTCTCCTTGTTGGTTTTCTAAAGAAAAATCATAAATGCTGGTCATAGGTGGTATCCTTTCTGTCTCTTCAACTTTTATTGTAGCATAAATCTCCTAATATTGGGCCTAGAGGAGCATGACTTCTTGCTTTAGTCCCTCCTGTGAAAATGATATAATAAGAAGATAACAAGCTCTCAAGAAAATGCCAAAAGGAGAACGGATCGGATGAAATTACTCTATACGGATGTTCGGACCCCCTTGACCCAGGTCCTGACACAAGAAGCCGTAGGGTTAGTAGAACAGGGCAAGCGTGTGTTTTACATTGCGCCCAACTCTCTTTCCTTTGAAAAAGAAGCCAAGGTCTTGTCCTATTTAGAAGGTCAGGCTTCTTTTGCCATTACCGTCACGCGCTTTGCCCAAATGGCTCGTTATTTCATCCTGAATCAGGTTTTTGAGGAGCAACCCTTAGATGATATCGGTCTCGGCATGTTATTTTTTAAAGCTCTTTCCCAGATGAAGGAGCAGGATCTTAAAGTTTACGGGGCCCTGCGTAAGGATCCTCAGTTTATCCAGCAACTGGTCCAGCTCTATCATGAATTGCAGACAGCCCAGATGGATTTTACAGATTTGGAGTTGCTCGAGGAAGCTGAAAAAAGAGAGGACCTCTTGGCGATTTTTGAAGCAGTCTCTGAGATGCTGGTCCAGCACCGGTATGAATCCCAGTCCAAGATGGCCTTTTTCCTCAATCAGGTCGAAGAAGGGCACTTGGAAGAGCAATTACAGGATGTGGCGATTGTCGTCGATGGCTTCACGCGTTTTTCTGCAGAAGAAGAGGCCTTGATTGGTCTCCTTCACCGAAAAGGAGTGGAGATTGTCATTGGGGTCTATGCCAGTGAAAAAGCTTATCGGGCAAGTTTTAGAGAGGGCAATCTTTACCAGGCCAGTGTTGACTTTCTCCTCCAGCTGGCAAAGACATTTGAGGTACAGCCTCAGTATTGTGGGCAAGCGATCGAAGACTCTTTTAGTCGTATTACCCGCATGTTAGAAGCGCGATACGATTTTTCACAAGTGGAAAATGAGCTGGAGGACCAAGATCGAACAGCTATCCAACTCTGGCAAACCAATACGCAAAAAGAAGAGTTGGAATTTGTTGCCAAATCCATCCGTCAGCGTCTTCATGATGGGGCACGCTATCGGGATATTCGGGTCTTGCTAGGCGATGTAGAAGCTTATCAACTGCAACTCAAGACCATTTTTAACCAGTATCAGATCCCCTTTTATTTGGGACGAAGTGAAGCTATGATCCACCATCCCTTGATTCAGGTCATTGAATCGCTAGGGCGGATCAAGCAGTTCAATTACCAGACAGAAGACGTCATCAACTTGTTAAAAACAAGTCTGTATAGTGATCTGACGCAAGAAGAAGTCGATGCTTTTGAGCAGTACCTTCGCTTTGCGGAAATTAAAGGTGCTACAAAATTTCACAAGCCTTTTACTAGCAATCGTCAGGGCAAGTTTAATTTGGAAAAGCTCAATACTCTCCGAGAACGCGTCGTCGAACCTCTAGTCCCTTTCTTTTCACAGCGCAAACAAAAGGTGACCCATCTCTTAACCGCCTTTACAGAATTTCTGCAAGAGGCCCAGCTTTCTCAGAATCTCCAAGCTTTGATAAAGGATCTAGCCTTGGAGGAGCAGGAGCGCTATGACCAGGTCTGGAAGGCCTTTCTCCATGTCTTAGAGGAGTTGAACGTGGTTTTTGAGGACCAAGAACTGACAGTGGATGACTTTTGGGCCCTCCTCTTATCGGGGATGCAATTGTCTCAATACCGGACAGTTCCTGCTACGGTCGATGTGGTGACAGTTCAGTCCTATGACTTGATTGAACCCTTGACAGCGCCTTATGTCTACGCGATCGGGCTGACCCAGGAGCGTTTTCCAAAGATTGCTCAAAACACCTCTCTGCTCAGTGAAGAAGAGCGCCAGCAGCTCAATGAGGCTACCCAAGAAGGAGCAGAGCTCCAGGTGGTGACCAGCGAAAATCTCAAGAAAAATCGCTTTGTGGCAGTTTCGCTCCTCAATGCGGCGACCAACCAACTGGTCCTATCGGCTCCTAGCTTAGTCAATGAAATGGAAGATAGTGTCTCTCCTTACCTTGTCGAATTGACCAAGAAACCTATTGCCATCGAGTGGACGACCAAACAAACCCAAGCCTCGAGTGATGACATCGGGACCTACCGAGCCCTCTTAGCGCGCGTGATCGAACTCCATCAAGAAGAAATTACGAGTGAATTGTCTCCTGAAGAAGCCAGTTTTTGGGCTGTGGCGGTACGGGTCTTGCGCAAGAAATTAGCCGCTGAAGGCATCCAGATTCCTCAAATTTCAACGGAATTAAAGAGCCGTCAGCTTCAGTCGGATACGCTTCAAGCGCTCTATCCAGAGGGCAAAGCCTTGACCTTATCCGCTTCTGCCTTGAATGAATACTACAAGCACCAGTATGCCTTTTATCTGCGCTATGTCTTGGGTTTACAAGAAGACGAAACTATTCGGCCAGACGCTCGTAGTCATGGGAATTTCTTGCACCGGATCTTTGAACGGGTCTTAAAAGATGGCTCCGATCAAGCGTTTGATCGGCGTTTAAACGAGGCGATTCGAGAAACCAGCCAAGAAGCAGAGTTTCAGCAATTGTATGGAGAAAATGGAGAGACCGAGTTTATTCGCAACTTGCTTCTTGATACTGCGAAAACAACGGGGCGGGTCCTCGCCCAGCAAAATGGCATTGAGACCATCGGTGAGGAGACCCTCTTTGGGGGAAGCACCCACACCTCTTATCCATTGTCCGATGGCCGTCTCCTGCAGCTACGAGGCAAGGTGGACCGTATTGATCAATTGAGGGATCGGGGAGCCCTCGGAGTCGTGGACTACAAGTCTAGTCTGACGCAGTTCCACTATGACAAGTTCTTTAATGGACTGAATTCTCAATTGCCGACCTATCTTTCTGCGATTCAGGATTTGAAGGAATACCAAGAGGAGCAGGGGATTTTCGGAGCCATGTATTTGGAAATGGGAGATCCTGTAGTGGATCTGAAAAAGACCAAGACAGTAGAGGATGCCATCAACCAAACCATGAAAAGTCAACAGTACAAGGGGCTCTTTATGGCAGATCAGGCGCCTTATCTGGGCGAGGCCTATGATAAGAATAAGGCTATGATGCTGAGTAAGGAAGAACTGGACTTGCTCCTCTTGTACAACGCTTATCTTTATAAAACAGCAGCAGAAGGGATTCTCAAGGGGCAATTTGCCATCAATCCCTATAGTGAAAATGGGCGCAATATCGCACCATTCGTGGAGCAGTTTAAATCCATCACAGGATTTGAAGCGGATCGTCACCTAGGTCAGGCACGGTTCTTGACCAAACTAGACCAAAAAGGAATACGCGGTGAAAAGGTGAAAGCTGCTTGGATCGAGAAGATGAAGGAGGTCTTGAACAAATGATCAAACAAGCATTTTTGACAAGAGAAGAAATCAAGGCCCTTCAGGCCCAAGAGGCAGCCTCTACTAAAGAGCAAAAGCGGACACCGGAACAGATCGATGCCATCTATAGTTCGGGGACCAATATCTTGGTGTCGGCCTCTGCTGGTTCGGGGAAGACCTTTGTCCTGGTGCAAAGGATTTTGGATCAGATCCAGCGAGGCATTTCGATTAAGGAGCTCTTTATCTCGACCTTTACGGTCAAGGCAGCAGGGGAGCTCAAGGAGCGTTTGGAAAGTGAACTTGGAAAAGCCCTGCAAGCGAGCGATGACCCAGAGCTCAAACAACATCTGGCCCGTCAAATCGCAGATGTTGCCACTAGTGATATCGGAACCATGGATTCCTTTACCCAAAAGGTCCTAACGCGCTATGGCTATTTGCTTGGGTTGACACCCCAGTTTCGGATTTTACAAAATGCCAGTGAGCAACGTCTCTTACAAAATGAAGTCTTTCAAGCTGTTTTTGACCGCTATTACCAAGGGGAAAATCAAGAAGCTTTTGTCCAGATGGTCAAGAATTTCACGGGACAGCGCAAAAATTTGACCTTGTTTAAAGAGCAGGTCTACCAGATCTATGATTTTCTTCAGTCGACCAGTGATCCAGAGAAATGGTTGGAGGAGCATTTCCTAAAAGGTTATGAGGAGACTGATTTTGAACAGGTTGAAGGTGCTCTGATGGAGAGCATCCAGCAGGCCCTTTATGAGGCAGAAAGCTTTTTTGCCTTTCATTTGTCCAATGAGGGCCAAGCATTTGGCAAGGCCAAATATTTGGAAGCGGTGCAAGAGGTGCTGGATCAGATTGGAAGCCTCACAGAGCGCCCTAATAAAGCGCAACTGACCTCTGTCCTAAAGGCAGTCGTGGCGATTAGTCGAGCTTCAAATGGGGGAGCCTTGACCAATAGAGCTCGTAAGGAAGAGTTGAAAGAGTTAGTCACGGCTTATAACCAGGATAAAACCATACATATCAACCGCCTCAGAGACTTGGACAATCAGCTCTATCAGCTGGAATTTCAACAAACCTTCCACCAAGAAGAAGGCCCCATGCTCTCCTTGCTCCGGGACTTTATCAGAGACTTTGCTCGCGCTTATCTGGAGCGAAAAATCCAAGAAAAAGCTTATGAATTTGGGGATATCAGTCATTTTGCCATTCAAATTTTAGAGCAATTTCCAGAGGTGAGACAAGCCTTTCAAGAGCGTTATCATGAGGTCATGGTCGATGAGTACCAGGATACCAACCACACCCAAGAGCGGATGTTGGACTTGCTGTCAAATGGCCACAATCGCTTCATGGTGGGGGATATCAAGCAATCCATTTACCGCTTCCGTCAGGCGGATCCACAGATTTTTAATGATAAATTTAAAGCCTACCAAGAAGAAGGGGCGAAAGGGCGGTTGATTCTCCTCAAGGAAAATTTCCGGAGTCATGTGGAGGTGTTGGACGCGACCAATGATGTCTTTCGTCATTTGATGGACGAAGAGGTGGGCGAGATTGAATACAATCAAACCCACTATCTGGTCGCAGGAAGCGATAAGCAGCGGATGGCCTTGCCTCAACATCGGGCAGAATTTTTGCTTTATGATGGCACCCAAGATCAGGAAGAAAAGACCGAAGACGAGGAAGCTCCTCTTGGAGTCGAGACGATTTCCAAGGGAGAAATTCTCCTGGTTATCAAAGAAATTTTACGTCTCCATCGGGTGGAAAAAGTGCCCTTTAAAGAGATCACGCTCTTAACGGCGACTCGAACGCGAAATGATGCGATACTGGAAGCCTTTGACCAGTACCATATTCCGATTGTGGCAGATAGCGGACAGGCGCATTATCTTGAGTCACTGGAAGTGATGGTCATGTTGGATACCTTGCGGACCATTAACAATCCCTTGCATGATTATCCCTTAGTAGCCCTCATGAAATCCCCCATGTTTGACTTTGATGAAGATGAGTTGGCACGGATTTCCTTGCAGACCCTTCCAGAGCAAAAGCAAATGGCCTTCTACCACAAGGTCCAGTTAGCCCTTGAAAAGACTGCAGAGCAGGCACGATTGATCGATGCCAAGCTCTCAGCTAAAATCGAGAACTTCCTCAAGGTTTTATCCACTTGGAGAGCTGCTGCTAAGACCTCTTCGCTCTATGATTTGCTGTGGAAAATCTATGAGGATCGCTATTACTATGACTATGTCGGCGCCCTTCCAAATGGCGCCAAGCGACAGGCCAACCTCTATGCCTTGACGCTTCGAGCCAATGATTATGAAAAAGCCAGCTTTAAGGGCTTGTCGCGCTTCATTGCCATGATCGACAAGGTGATCGAAAATGAACACGATTTGGCCAGCGTCCCTCTTGCAGCACCAAAAGATGCCGTCCAGCTCATGACCGTCCATAAGAGTAAGGGGCTGGAATTCAAGTATGTCTTTATTCTCAATATGGACAAGGCCTTTAACCGTAAGGATCAATCGGGGCCGATTATCCTCAGCCGTCAAAAAGGGATTGGCTTTAAATACATTGCCAACCTGCCAGTTGAGACCGAAAATCCAGCCGCTCCTGAAAGCATCCGCCTGCAGATCGAAACACCTTGCTACCAAGGCAATGTGGAAGAAACAAAATTAGCCACGATTTCAGAGCAGATGCGTCTTCTATATGTTGCTATGACACGGGCCGAGCTCAAGCTCTATCTGGTCGGAAAAGGTAGCGAGGACAAATTGCGTGATACCGATTGGGGGACCAGTCGCAATGGCAAGCTGGATCCGGAAAAACGAAAAGAATGGACCTCTTATCAGGACTGGCTCTTTGCTATTCAAGATGTGTTTGCCAAGAATACCCTGGCTTATGACACGCGTTTTGTGACAGATGAAGACCTAACACCGGATCAACTGGTGCCTATAGAGAAAGAGCAGGATTCCCGCCTGGATCAGCTCAAGGATGTCCGCCAGTCAGAGGATATTCGTCGGGCCTTGGATATCTTGGAAAATGTTGATCGGCTCAATCAGCTCTATGCTCCGGCCATTCATTTACCAATTGTTCGTACACCAAGTCAGATCAAGAAATTCTACGAGCCGGTCATGGATGCCAATGGCGTCCAGATCATGGATGCGAAGACTATGACGCCTGACTTTGAGCTGCCAACTTTTGGTCAAGAAAAAGCCGTGACAGGAGCCCAAGTCGGTAGTGCTGTCCATGAACTCATGCAGCGCGTGCCTCTTGGAGAAGAAATCACGCTGGATACGCTGCATCAAGCCTTGGAGCAAGTTCAAGCAGAGCCAGCGGTCAAAGCCCGCATCAAGCTAGAGACCATCCTTGCTTTCTATGAGACCCCTTTGGGGACCTTGCTTCAAAAAGAAGCCTCTCGAGTCCGGCGCGAAGCTCCCTTTGCCATGCTGAAGAAAGATC
>NZ_KV811489.1:88188-88997 GCF_001813105.1 Streptococcus sp. HMSC072C09
TGGAGCAAGTTCAAGCAGAGCCAGCGGTCAAAGCGCGCATCAAGCTAGAGGCCATCCTTGCTTTCTATGAGACGCCTTTGGGGACCTTGCTTCAAAAAGAGGCCTCTCGAGTCCGTCGCGAAGCTCCCTTTGCCATGCTGAAGAAAGATCCAGCCAGTGGAGAGGACTTCGTCGTGCGGGGGATCCTGGATGGTTACGTGGTGCTAGAAGACCGGATCCTGCTCTTTGATTATAAGACGGATCACTACAAGGTTCCTAGCCAATTGGTCGAACGCTACCGGGATCAGCTCGATCTCTATGCAGAAGCTCTTCGTCGTTCTTATGGCAAAGAGCAAGTAGAAAAATACCTCGTGCTTCTAGGTGGCCCCCATCTAGAAGTGGTGAAAGTGGAGTAAATCATGGCAATTGCACAGGAAAACATCGAACGGATCCAAAGAATGGAAGGTTATTTGAATGACTATGCCAAAACTTTGGAAGAAACTAAAAAAGCAGTGGATCAGCTAAGAGAGCATCAAGAAAGCTATATCCAACTTCGCGATTATTATAGTAGTCAGGTCTATTTTGATGATTTGGACTTGTCCAATCAAGCTGACTTTCCAGCAGATCTACCATGTGGTGTCTTGTCCGAAGATGCCGTTTATGATTTATTAGACGAGCACTTTCAGATGGGAGTGGAACTCTTGGAGATCGCAACGAAGATGATCAAAGAACGGTGAAATTTCAATCTAAAAGCTCAGGTTTCCCGAGGCTTTTAGATTGAAGACAAACGTCATCATAGAAACTTTCCTTAGGTGAGTACGGACGTCAGC
>NZ_KV811489.1:89097-95201 GCF_001813105.1 Streptococcus sp. HMSC072C09
CATGACTTAGTTTTGAACCTAAAGTTTCAAAACTACCGAGTGCTAGAAACCGTAGTGTTTCTAGCACTTTTCTCACGGCGGAAAGTTTCAGTATATGTTTGAATAAGCATAATATATATCATTCTAATTCTTTTAGCATTACTTGTGTTAGCATATCGTGACAAACCCTACCAGTAAAAGAAAATTTTCCAAAATGGACTTTTTCTTCAGCAAAAAAAGCTCCGGTTTTCCGGAGCTTTTTGAATGATTAGTGTGAGACACGGCGACGTGCTGCTTTTTTGCGGTTTTCTTCGATGAAAGCTGCTTTTTGTTCTTCTGGTTCGATTACTTTTTTCTTGAATGTGTAAACTGCACCTGCGACAGCAGCAACTGTACCAGCAACACCAGTAACAAAACCTTTACCAAATCCTTTAGCCATGAGAATTTCTCCTTTTCTGAACTTTAAATATTTATGTTATAATATATGGTAACGAAAAAACGTGAATTTTGCAAGGAAAAACGATGAAAACCAAGATAATTGTGATTGTGGGACCAACTGCTGTTGGGAAAACAGCTCTTGCGATCGATTTAGCGCAAGCCCTCAATGGTGAAATTATCAGTGGCGATAGCCAGCAAGTCTATCGCAAGCTGGATATTGGAACGGCCAAGGCGACACCAGAAGAGCAAGCAGCAGCTCCCCATCATTTGATCGATGTGCGGGAGGTGACCGAGTCTTACTCGGCTTTTGATTTTGTAAGAGAAGCTAAGACTGCGATTGAGGATATCACAGCTCGAGGCAAGCTTCCTATCATTGCAGGTGGGACGGGTCTTTACATCCAAAGTCTGCTCGAAGGTTATCATCTAGGTGGTGAAGTTCCTCATGAAGAGATTCTGGCCTATCGCGCTCAATTGGACGTGCTGTCGGACGAAGACTTGTACCAAAGAGTGGCGGAGCAAGGACTTGTGATTCCTCAGATCAATCGCCGTCGGGCCATG
The DNA here is from genome assembly GCF_001813105.1 of Streptococcus sp. HMSC072C09. Classification (NCBI taxonomy): domain Bacteria; kingdom Bacillati; phylum Bacillota; class Bacilli; order Lactobacillales; family Streptococcaceae; genus Streptococcus; species Streptococcus sp. HMSC072C09. Next base: position 90,073 of record NZ_KV811489.1, read on the forward strand.
CGGGCTCTTGAAATTGCGCATTTTGGAAAAGACCTCGCAAACGAAGAGACCGATTATGAACCCTATCTGATCTGTCTAGATGATGATCGGTCCTTGATCTATGATCGTATCAATCGTCGAGTAGATAGCATGTTAGAGGAGGGCTTACTGGATGAAGCTCGCTGGCTCTATGACCATTACCCAGATGTGCAAGCCAGTAAAGGGATTGGCTACAAGGAACTCTTTCCCTACTTTAAGGGGGAGCAAAGCCTTGAAGAAGCCAGTGAGACCCTCAAGCGCAACACCCGGCGTTTTGCCAAACGGCAGCTGACCTGGTTTCGAAATCGGATGGAAGTGACCTTTTACGCCATTTCTGCCCCCCACTTCAAGGAGCAGGTTCTTGCAGATGTAAAGGAGTTTTTAGAGCATGATTGAAACAGAAAAGAAACAAGAACGCATCCTTTTGGTTGGTGTGGAACTTCAAGGCATGGACAATTTTGATATGTCGATGGAGGAGTTGGCAAGCCTAGCTAAAACAGCCGGTGGAGATGTCCGGGGCTCTTATACACAAAAGCGGGAGAAGTACGATACTAAGACCTTTGTCGGCTCAGGAAAATTAGAAGAAATTGCTCAGATGGTCGAAGCAGATGAGATTACGACAGTGGTGGTCAATAACCGCCTGACGCCCCGGCAAAATGTCAATTTAGAAGAAATCCTTGGGGTTAAGGTTATTGACCGGATGCAGCTGATTCTAGATATCTTTGCCATGCGAGCTAGAAGCCATGAAGGGAAGTTGCAGGTGCACTTGGCCCAGCTTAAATACCTCTTGCCACGCCTTGTTGGTCAAGGGATCATGCTCAGCCGTCAGGCCGGGGGAATTGGATCTCGTGGTCCAGGGGAAAGTCAGTTGGAGTTGAACCGCCGGAGCGTTCGCAATCAAATCACCGATATCGAGCGCCAGCTCAAGGCTGTTGAAAAGAACCGGGAAACCCTTCGTGAAAAACGCTTGGAATCACCTGTCTTCAAGATTGGTTTGATCGGCTATACCAATGCAGGAAAGTCGACCATTATGAATCAAATGACTAGTAAGAGCCAGTATGAAGCTGATGAACTCTTTGCGACCTTGGATGCCACAACCAAGAGCATCCACCTAACAGGCAATCTACAAGTAACCCTGACCGATACAGTCGGCTTTATTCAGGACTTGCCAACAGAGTTGGTATCAAGTTTTAAGTCGACCCTGGAAGAAAGTAAGAATGTGGATCTCTTGGTCCATGTCATCGATGCTTCTGATCCCAATCATGAGGAGCATGAAAAGACCGTTCTCTCTATCATGAAAGACTTAGATATGCTAGAGATTCCTCGCTTAACCCTCTACAACAAAGCAGATAAAGTAGCAGACTTTACTCCAACCCAGACACCTTTTAGCTTGATTTCAGCGCGCTCTGAGACAGCCCGTGAAGATCTCCAGGCTTTGTTCCTAGAAAAACTGAGAGAACTCTTTGTTCCCTTTACCATTCGCGTTCCCTTTTCAAAATCCTATCGGACACATGATCTAGAAACGGTTGCGATCATTGACCAGCGCAAATTTGAAGAGGATGTCGAGGTCATTCAAGGCTATATCGCAGAGAAAAATAAGTGGAAGTTGGAAGAATTTTATGACGGATTACGTTGATTTAGCAATAAAATATGGAGGTTATACTAGCCTCGATCGGGTCTATCTGACCAATCTTTTACGCACGATCCCTGAGGAATTGCGTCTCCGTGTGATTACGCCTCCCCCAAGTGTGATCAACGCTTATTTTGCTGAGCTCTATCAAAAGAAGAGCCCCAAGGAGGCCATGGATTATTTCTTGGACTTGAGCCGGGTATTTGACTTATTCACAGTTCAGCAAAGCTTTGATGAACGAAAGCCATTTATCCGCCTCAATTTATCAGGTAAATCTTATGGCTTGGCTTACGTAAATGAAGAGCTAGCCTGTGTCTTTGCTGAAGATCCAGCAGAGGCTATCACCCCTGCCATTTTATTTGAAGTCGCAGAGATCTTTCCGCATTGTTTGATCTTTGAAAAAGATGGCAAGATCTGTCTGCAAGAGGCCGGCCCAGAAGGGGTCACTAAAACAGAAGCCCTCTCTGCCTTGACTGACTTGATGACCTTGGAAGATGGACGCTTGAAACTATCAGGATATAACCAAGAGGAGCTCCTTGAGCTAGCGCAAGCCTACCCAGGCAACCTTTCTTTCCGTTCAGAGAACCGGACGGCCATGATTTATATAGATAGAAAGTAGACAATGGACATTCAATTTTTAGGAACGGGAGCTGGGCAACCCTCAAAAGCCCGTAATGTATCGAGCCTAGCGCTCAAATTGCTGGACGAGATCAATGAAGTCTGGCTCTTTGATTGTGGCGAAGCGACACAGAATCAAATTTTAGAAACGACTATTCGTCCGCGAAAGGTTAGCAAGATCTTTATTACTCACCTACACGGAGATCATATTTTTGGTTTGCCAGGTTTCCTCTCTAGTCGGGCCTTTCAGGCCAATGAAGAGCAGACGGATCTGGATATCTATGGACCAGTAGGAATCAAATCCTTTGTGATGACCAGTCTTCGCGTATCAGGCTCTCGCCTGCCTTACCGCATCCATTTTCATGAATTCGATGAACATTCTCTGGGTAAGATTTTAGAAACCGATAAATTCACGGTTTATGCGGAAGCTTTGGACCACACTATTTTCTGCGTGGGTTATCGGATCATGCAAAAAGACCTCGAAGGGACGCTGGACGCAGACAAGCTGAAGGCAGCGGGTGTTCCCTTTGGACCGCTCTTTGGCCAGGTCAAAAATGGACAAGATGTCACCCTGGAGGATGGCACTAAGATCATTGCAGCGGATTATATTTCAGCCCCTCGACCTGGTAAGATTATCACGATCCTTGGAGATACCAGAAAGACTGATGCCAGCGTCCGACTTGGAGTCAATGCGGATGTCCTCGTCCATGAGTCTACCTATGGCAAGGGCGATGAGAAGATTGCTAAGAAACACGGTCACTCGACCAATATGCAGGCGGCAGAAGTGGCGCGTGAAGCTGGAGCAAAACGCCTTCTTTTGAACCACATCAGTGCTCGCTTCTTATCAAAAGACATCAGCCAATTGCGCAAGGATGCGTCCAGCATTTTTGAAAATGTCTATGTCGTCAAAGATTTGGAAGAAGTGGAGATCTAAGATGCGAACCATTCTCATAACAGGAGCAAGTGGAGGCTTGGCCCAAGAAATGGTCAAGCTCCTCCCTGAAGATCGGCTGATTCTCTTAGGCAGAAATCAAGAAAAACTGGAAAAACTCTATGCCAATCATCCTCAAACAGAGTGCATCGAGATCGATATCACAGATTCCTCAGCCGTCCAAGATTTGGTAGAAGAGCTCTATCAGCGCTACGGGCAGATTGATATCTTGGTCAACAACGCAGGCTATGGGATTTTTGAGGCCTTTGATCGCATTTCTGACCAGCAGGTGCAGGAAATGTTTGAAGTCAATACCTTTGCCCTCATGCAGCTTTCACGCTTGATTGGTGCGCACATGAAGGCAGTAGGCAAGGGGCACATTGTCAACATCGTCAGCATGGCGGGCTTAGTAGCAACTGCCAAATCCAGCCTTTATTCGGCCACCAAGTTTGCAGCCATTGGCTTCTCTAACGCCCTGCGGTTAGAACTGATGCCCTTTGGTGTCCATGTGACGACAGTCAATCCAGGCCCAATTCGGACCACTTTCTTTGATCAGGCAGACCCAGACGGAAGTTATGTCAAAGCTGTGGATCGCTACATTTTGGAACCAGACTTTGTGGCTAAGAAGATCGTGAAAAACTTTGGAAAACCAAAACGCGAGCTCAATTTGCCTTGGCTCTTGAACCTGACCCACAAGCTCTATACTCTTTTCCCTCGCATCTCGGACAAGCTAGCTAGCAAGATGTTTAATTACAAATAGGAGGAACCAGATGGCAGCCAATATCCAAGCCTATTTAGAAACCCTCCAGCAACCCTGGGGACAGATCTATTATGATATCCTTTTTGAGCAATTACAGGAAATCAAGGAAAAGAGGGTGCTTGATTTTGGCAGTGGTTTTGGCCTTGTAGCCAACCACCTAACGAAAGATAATCAAGTCCTTGCTGTGGAGCCCAATGAGGAAATGGTAGCCTTGCGAGTCCAGGACCATCCCTACCAACAAATCGTCGGAAGTCTGGATCAGTTAGCAAGTCTTGAAGATGCCAGCTTTGATGTTATCCTCTGCCACAATGTCTTGGAGTATGTAGAAGATCGCAAGGAGATTCTCAAGGTATTTACTCGTCTCTTGAAACCAGGAGGCCTGCTATCTATCGTCAAGCACAATGAGGTTGGACGCGTCCTGCAGACCGTCGTCTTTGAAAATGATACTCAAAAGGCTCTTGATCTCCTAGCAGGTCAAGACCTGGAAACCCACTCCATGGGTTTGGCCCAGGCCTATGATCTCGGTGCAGCAGTAGAAGACTTAGCCCTTGAAGTTCAGGATTACCAAGGGATCCGAGTCTTTTATGCCTTGCAGGACAATCGCTTCAAGGGCCAAGAAGGCTGGCGAGAGTCTATGCTCAAGATGGAGCTGGCCGTTTGCCAAGAGTCACCTTACCGGGATATCGCCTTCTTCCAGCACTATACCTTAAAAAGGAGTTAAGATGTTCCATTACAAACAAGAAATTCCAGCGATGACAGACCTAGTCGCACTCTACAGCTCGGTCGGATGGACCAATTATACCAACAACCCAACTATGCTGGAACAAGCTGTCAAAGCCAGTCTCTGGCAGTTGGCAGTCTATGATGAGAAAGAGCTCGTCGCCTACATTCGCTTGGTAGGTGATGGCTACTCGGTTATTTTTGTGCAGGACCTTTTGGTAAGACCAGATTACCAGCGTCAAGGTATCGGAAGGAGACTCTTAACAGAGGCTTTAGCGACCTTCCCTACTGTCTATCAACGGCTCCTTGCCACTGAACGTAGCGAGAAAAATCTAGCCTTTTACCAATCCCTGGGCTTTGTTGAACTTTCAGAGCAAGCCTGTACAGGGATGATTTATATGAAATAAGAGAGTGGGATAGAAATCGGTAATTCGTTAGAATTCGATTTCGTC
>NZ_KV811489.1:95301-99968 GCF_001813105.1 Streptococcus sp. HMSC072C09
ATTGAGAGGCTAGGACTTTTGTCCCAGCCTCTATCTATTTGACTGACAAAAGGGGGGATTGATGGTAAAATGAGGAAGAGATTAGGAGGAGATGAAATGAAGAAGAAAATAAAATGGGGCCTTGTCTTATGTTCGGTACTTATACCAGTATGTTTGAGTGCCTGCAAACAAGGAACTGTAGAAAAACAAGGTTCTTCGAATAAAGAAGTACAGAAGAAAATCGATCGAAAAAACATTCATTTTGACAAGACAGGACCTGCAGCAACATTTGATTGGGATGCAAAGAACAGTATCAGATACATAACGTTTGAAAAACTTCCACAATATATGAGGTCAGATGATAGCGATGGTATTTCAATATATGGACAGCAACCGAATGAAGTCTCTCTATCTGAGGAAGGAAGAGTTCAAAAAGCTTTGCAGGTCGTTGAAGCGATTTATATTGACCAAGATGAAATGGACACAGTTGTCAAGGCTAGTGGAGTAATGAGTCAGGAAGAAATGTATAACAGGATCTGGAATGACTATATTATTCCTAAAATAGAAAAAAGTAATAGTTCTTTTGATTCAAATACTTATTTTGAGTATCTGGGAGAAAAATATCCCCTCAAAATCTATGGTCCCATGTATTTAAAATTAATGACCAATGCTCTCCCCACTGAAAAGAGTTACGAATTAAAGGGATATGCAGTTAAGGGGAATAAGGTAATCCTTAAAATTCAAACACCAGCCTATAGCCCAAATCAATTACCAAGAGGAAAAGGGTACAGATTGAGTGCTGATCCCAAGAATCCAAATGAGACCATGTATGCTTGGTTAGATGAACTACACGAAAACTATGCTGAAAAAGACAACAGAGGAGACCATCTTTCTTATATAATGCTTTCTACCATCTTACAACATTTAGTAAAGGAAAATTTTAATGCGAGTTTTTCAACCGGTAATATGATTGGTAGTACGGAAATAACGATCGAAATGGAGGTGACTAACCAAGGTCAAGTCCAAATTGATACTAAAAATTTGGCACTCTTGTTACAAATTCCTCAACAAATGCAGAAAGCTAATCAATCTGGTGGTGGAAATGATGATAGTATCTTCTGGTCCATCAATACTGATAACGTTACTGATGAAGAAAAGGGAAGTGAAAAGCTAAAAGATTTTAATCCACAAAATCCGGTCAAAAAATATGCAATTGGAGAGCCAGTTGTATTTGCAAATGGCTTAGAAGTTACACTGAATAGTGTAACAGATGATCCAAATTTGGATGTTCAGGATGATCAAGACCGTATCGATACAAGGAAAAAACAACATCGATTGATCGTCGAATTCACCCTATCGAATACAACACCTCTCCGTATTGAAAGTAGCCCGAATTATTCAAATGTAGATCTCTATGATGGCCATGCAAAATCTGCCTATATGCTGAATAATACTTTAAATTACAAACAGCCAACAGTCCTTGAGGCAGGAGAGTCCGCTAAATATAAGATTAATTATTTAACAGATGGGGATGGACCATTTACGATCGTTTATGGTGATGCCAAATGGGTCGTTCAAAAATAGAGAAAAATCCAAATCTTTAATCAGCTTATTGTAAAAGCTAGTGAGTTTAAGAAATTATAAGAAGCTTCAGTTGTCAATAAATTATTAAAGAAATTTATTCATATGTGGTTGGAAAAGTCGGAAGACTTTTAAAGAAAACTGACGAACAAATAAGGGGAAAAATGCGGACAGGAAGTAGAAAAGAGAGTATGAAGAAGGTTTTTAAATCAATTAAGTTTTGGATATTTGTATTACTTGTTACTCTAGCAGGTGGATGGTTTATCCAATATGAAATTCATAAGAGTGATATATCACAATTTGTAACTTGGAAACCTCGTCCAAACATAGTTGACTCCCAATTTATTGCAGGTGGGAAAGCAGTAGCCATTCAATGGGATAATAAAGAGGAAGTGGATGAGGCGCTGGAAGCATATTCGTATAATTCAAAAGTTAAAGTAGAATGGTTTATAAATGGTGGAAATAGTGAACGGTACATTGCACAAGAAAGTTACAAATTAAAATCTGACCCACGTCTCTATTTTCAATATTATATTCGTGGTAATCAAGTTCCTTACCTAACTACAAATAAAGCACAAAAGGGAGAGTACTGGCTCATTGATGTCTATGATACCAAGGACAAGCGCTTAGTGAAGAAAACATATGATGTTTTTAAGATAGTACGAGATATGGATAAGAATTATATCCCCTTATCTGTTAAAGTTTCTTCTATGTTGTTGGATACAGATGATGGAGAAACATACATTCCGATTGATATTCTTGTCGATAAGAAAGACAAATATATTGTAGAACCTGGAAATATCTATGTACAAACAGAGTATCAATCTCGTATAGGGTTAATGAATGTTAAAAGTGGAAAGATCGCTTGGAAAACCTCATCAGGCAAAGATTATAAACAAGTTCAAAAAGAAAGTCTAGAAAGTTATAAAGAGTCGCATCCATTTGAATACAATTTTGAAGGAGGACGATTGCAGCTCCAACATTCACGTTTGTTATTTACAGATCGTAGTGATGAGGCTAAGGACATCCCATTGAAAACACTCTATCCGAAAGTATATTCGATTTTAAGCAAAGGGAATAATCCAACTACTGTAAAATGGGGTGAAGAATATACAAAAGGGGAGAATGCCTACCTATACTTTCTCGGACCAGAAGATCTCAACTTTGATATTTCATTTTTGGAACTGCTTTATAAAGTTCCAGAGCAGCGTTCAGGTGGATGGTATGATGTCCTACGGTATCATAAGATACCAGCAGAATTTTCAAAAGATGGGCAAGAGCATCTTGCGAATAATAAAAAAGAATTTTTCCAATATTTTAAAAAGGAATTAAATCAAAGTCAGGATACTACAGAGTTCTCATTGCTGAGACGCTTATATGAAGTACAGAACTACGTGGTCTCTAGAGATTTTGGTCAGTCCTTCGGTAATCTGACCATACCAGCTGAGTATACTAAAGATGGGAAGGTTCATGTCGTTCAAAATGATGAAGAATTCTTCAAATATATGGATTTAGAGAAAATTCCTAATAAAAAGATGAAAGAAGATATTAAAAAAATGTTCCCATATGATGTAAAAAATTAATCGATTAGGTCGAATTTAGCAAGGAGGTCAGGCTATGAAGCCCAACTATTTCAAACTATTAGCAGGAATACCACTGATTCTTTGTTTCTTTCTTCTTTCCAGTTGCAAGATTATGAAACCGAGTGATTATAAAAAGGCGAAGGAAGTAGTCAGCAGTGAGCTTGCTAAGGTTGGTTTGCATGGGGATGTGACCATCACCAAGTTAGAGTGGCGAGCATTGGAAATTCCAACCTATCATATGTCTTATACCTACTCTGAGAAAACCTATGATGGACAAACAGTGACATTAGAAACGGATACGGTGTTTCATAATGATTGGACAGACACAACTAGTGACCATCTTCCAGAGTATAAGGAAGCGTACTTGAAGCAGCAATCTGTCCAAAAGAAGGAAAAGGAAATTGAGGGACAATTAAAGAAGCAATCTCTGGGTCTTCCTATTAGTTTCTTTGGTTTTTTATCGAACTCTCACCGTGATGACAAGGAACAAATTCTAGATAGTATCGCAAGTCAAAATCTCGAAGAAGGGAAAAAGGACTTTGCCGGTTACTATCAAATCCCTTTTCAAACCTTAATCGATCAAGAATTAATCACTATGACCATTTATATAAAGGATGGTGTATCCGTTAAGGAAAAAGACTTAAAAGCAGCTGCAAAAAGATTAGACGCTAGCAAACTACCGGATGGTGCCTATGATTTCTACTATTCCAAAGGCAGTTACGCCGATTCCATTAGTTACTCATTCAAGGTCAAAGATGGGAAAGTTGTTTTTTATGAAGATCAAAAAGAGAGAGTAGAAGGCCAAAACTAAAGAAAGATCCTACGTATCCGATTAGAACGTTGGTCAATCTAATTATTCAGTATTTTATAGGGAGCCGACTTAACGTCTGGCTCCTTTATATTTGATTGAGATTTTACAAGGAAATTAGCTCTGAAGTCTATTTAATTCATAGGAAGAACAGATTAAAAAAGAGAACCTTTCGGTTCTCTCTATTTGTTTCAACTTCTATGAATGAGAGTAGAAGTTTCTTCGTTAGGGGGTTGATAGAAGTAAGGACTGTTCCTAATGATACGATTAGTTATCAGTCAATTTCCGTTTGATTCCAACAGCACCTGCTAAGACAAGAATTCCTGAGAAGACAAGTCCAGATGCAACAACTTCACCTGTATTTGGAAGAAGCGGTTTGCGACGTCCACCATTGTTTCCACCATTTGAACCTGGCGCACTTGGTGTCGTTGTGGTACCAGAATGATCAGGTTTATTTGGATTTTCTGAAGTAGATGAAGAAGTCTTAGGCTCTGCAGTAGTAGTTGTTGTTGTTGTACTTTCCTCACTACTATTGTGATTTTCTGGCTCTTCTGGTGTTGTAGTTGGAGGAGTCTCAGGCGTAGTAGTTACAGTAGTCTTAGGCTCTTCTGTTGAAACAGTTGTATCAGGAGTCTCAGGCGTAGTAGTTACAGTAGTCTTAGGCTCTTGAGTCGTAGTGGTTGTAGTTGTAGTTGTAGGCTCTTGAGTCGTAGTAG
>NZ_KV811490.1:0-419 GCF_001813105.1 Streptococcus sp. HMSC072C09
CTAATACAACGCAGGTCCATCTCTTAGTGATGCAATTGCATCTTTCAAATCAACATCATGCAATGTCAACTTTTATGCGGTATTAGCTATCGTTTCCAATAGTTATCCCCCGCTAAGAGGCAGGTTACCTACGCGTTACTCACCCGTTCGCAACTCATCCGCTCGGTGCAAGCACCAAGCTTCAGCGTTCTACTTGCATGTATTAGGCACGCCGCCAGCGTTCATCCTGAGCCAGGATCAAACTCTCATTAAAATAATTGTTTGTCTTAAACTCATTCTGTCACTGACAGATTTATTGTTTTTTTATTGTTCAGTTACTATAACCTTAGTTATAGCGCCCTGCACATTGGTTCGTCTTGTTCAGTTTTCAAAGGTCTTTGTCGCTCTCGCGCGACAACTATATTAGTATATCATGACCT
>NZ_KV811491.1:0-2500 GCF_001813105.1 Streptococcus sp. HMSC072C09
AGATGGACCTGCGTTGTATTAGCTAGTTGGTGAGGTAACGGCTCACCAAGGCGACGATACATAGCCGACCTGAGAGGGTGATCGGCCACACTGGGACTGAGACACGGCCCAGACTCCTACGGGAGGCAGCAGTAGGGAATCTTCGGCAATGGGGGCAACCCTGACCGAGCAACGCCGCGTGAGTGAAGAAGGTTTTCGGATCGTAAAGCTCTGTTGTAAGAGAAGAACGAGTGTGAGAGTGGAAAGTTCACACTGTGACGGTAACTTACCAGAAAGGGACGGCTAACTACGTGCCAGCAGCCGCGGTAATACGTAGGTCCCGAGCGTTATCCGGATTTATTGGGCGTAAAGCGAGCGCAGGCGGTTAGATAAGTCTGAAGTTAAAGGCTGTGGCTTAACCATAGTACGCTTTGGAAACTGTTTAACTTGAGTGCAGAAGGGGAGAGTGGAATTCCATGTGTAGCGGTGAAATGCGTAGATATATGGAGGAACACCGGTGGCGAAAGCGGCTCTCTGGTCTGTAACTGACGCTGAGGCTCGAAAGCGTGGGGAGCAAACAGGATTAGATACCCTGGTAGTCCACGCCGTAAACGATGAGTGCTAGGTGTTGGGTCCTTTCCGGGACTCAGTGCCGCAGCTAACGCATTAAGCACTCCGCCTGGGGAGTACGACCGCAAGGTTGAAACTCAAAGGAATTGACGGGGGCCCGCACAAGCGGTGGAGCATGTGGTTTAATTCGAAGCAACGCGAAGAACCTTACCAGGTCTTGACATCCCTCTGACCGCTCTAGAGATAGAGTTTTCCTTCGGGACAGAGGTGACAGGTGGTGCATGGTTGTCGTCAGCTCGTGTCGTGAGATGTTGGGTTAAGTCCCGCAACGAGCGCAACCCCTATTGTTAGTTGCCATCATTGAGTTGGGCACTCTAGCGAGACTGCCGGTAATAAACCGGAGGAAGGTGGGGATGACGTCAAATCATCATGCCCCTTATGACCTGGGCTACACACGTGCTACAATGGCTGGTACAACGAGTCGCGAGTCGGTGACGGCAAGCTAATCTCTTAAAGCCAGTCTCAGTTCGGATTGTAGGCTGCAACTCGCCTACATGAAGTCGGAATCGCTAGTAATCGCGGATCAGCACGCCGCGGTGAATACGTTCCCGGGCCTTGTACACACCGCCCGTCACACCACGAGAGTTTGTAACACCCGAAGTCGGTGAGGTAACCGTAAGGAGCCAGCCGCCTAAGGTGGGATAGATGATTGGGGTGAAGTCGTAACAAGGTAGCCGTATCGGAAGGTGCGGCTGGATCACCTCCTTTCTAAGGAAATGGAAACCTGTACGTTGGTCTTGTTTAGTTTTGAGAGGTCTTGTGGGGCCTTAGCTCAGCTGGGAGAGCGCCTGCTTTGCACGCAGGAGGTCAGCGGTTCGATCCCGCTAGGCTCCATTAACACTGTAAGGGTGTTAAGATTGAACATTGAAAATTGAATATCTATATCAAATAGTAACAAGAAAATAAACCGAAACGCTGTAAATATTTAAAGAGTTTAGGTCGCAAGACCAAAAATAAGGTTAAGTTAATAAGGGCGCACGGTGGATGCCTTGGCACTAGAAGCCGAAGAAGGACGTGACAAACGACGAAATGCTTTGGGGAGCTGTAAGTGAGCGACGATCCAGAGATGTCCGAATGGGGGAACCCACTAGCTAATGGCTAGTACTCCTATCTGTTAAGGATAGGTAGAGGAAGACGCAGTGAACTGAAACATCTAAGTAGCTGCAGGAAGAGAAAGCAAAAGCGATTGCCTGAGTAGCGGCGAGCGAAACGGCAGGAGGGCAAACCGAAGAGTTTACTCTTCGGGGTTGTAGGACTGCAATGTGGATTTAAAGATTATAGAAGAATGACATGGGAAGGTCAGCCAAAGAGAGTAAGAGCCTCGTATTCGAAATAGTCTTTATACCTAGCAGTATCCTGAGTACGGCGGGACACGAGAAATCCCGTCGGAATCTGGGAGGACCATCTCCCAACCCTAAATACTCTCTAGTGACCGATAGTGAACCAGTACCGTGAGGGAAAGGTGAAAAGCACCCCGGGAGGGGAGTGAAATAGAACCTGAAACCGTGTGCCTACAACAAGTTCGAGCCCGTTAATGGGTGAGAGCGTGCCTTTTGTAGAATGAACCGGCGAGTTACGATATGATGCGAGGTTAAGTTGAAGAGACGGAGCCGTAGGGAAACCGAGTCTGAATAGGGCGTCTTAGTATTATGTCGTAGACCCGAAACCATGTGACCTACCCATGAGCAGGTTGAAGGTGAGGTAAAACTCACTGGAGGACCGAACCAGGGCACGTTGAAAAGTGCTTGGATGACTTGTGGGTAGCGGAGAAATTCCAAACGAACTTGGAGATAGCTGGTTCTCTCCGAAATAGCTTTAGGGCTAGCGTCGACATTAAGATTCTTGGAGGTAGAGCACTGTTTGGGTGAGGGGTCCATCCCGGATTACCAAT
>NZ_KV811492.1:0-21250 GCF_001813105.1 Streptococcus sp. HMSC072C09
TTGCTGACGTTGATGCTGATTCAGATGCTGATGTTGAAGCTGATTCAGACAATGATTCAGACAATGATACTGATTCAGATAATGAAATTGATGCTGACTCAGAACGTGATTCTGAAATAGATTGTGACGCTGATTCAGTATTTGATTCAGAGTTGCTTTGAGTTGTTGATGCACTTACTGAAGCTGATGTGCTCAATGATGCTGATTGACTTGCTGACGTTGATGCACTTGTTGAAGCCGATGTGCTCAATGATGCTGATTGACTTGCTGACGTTGATGCACTTGTTGAAGCCGATGTGCTCAATGATACTGATTGACTTGCTGATGTTGAAGCTGATTCACGTGTAGATTCGCTCAACGATGCTGATGCAGATTCAGAAATTGATTTAGAAGTCTTTTCAGATGTTGATTGTGATTGTGAAACAGATTGTGAGTTAGACACAATTTCTGATTCTGATAGTGATTGTGAGTTAGATTGCGATTGTGAGTGTGAAGCTGACTCAGAATTATCCCACTTACGGTAGTAGTGAACCGTATCACCAGATGGTTTTTCATTTGCATCTGGAATTGAGTATTGGTTACCAAATCCACCAGTAGATTTCACTGGATTACCTAAAGAATCAGTGACAATCTTACCTGTTGCTTTATCGATACCATATTTCGTACGTCCACCGATAACATTTTGCGAGTTACCACCTTCAACAACATTAGCTGTACCCTTAGGTTCATCAGTAAACATATAATTTACGTCGCCGTGATGACCAGCTGTATACCAACCTGTGATATATACTAAACCTTCATTTGGTTTTTCTGGATTGTGCCATGGAGAAACAGACAATTGGTAGTCACCGTTCTTGCTTGAAACGAGACGTTTATCAGCATCCATGTTTGTTGCTGCAGGAATATACTTGTCACCTGGTTTAATCACTGGAGTTGTGTAAACAAGTGTATATCCTGTTGTATCAGTGTTATTTGCCATTACTGATTCATTATAAGTAGAAACAGCAGATGGATCCAATACATAAATCTTAGTAACTGTTGAACCATCGTTGGCAACTACTTCACGAATCCGTTTTGCGTAGTAATGTTGACGACCACCCTTGAGTTCGGCATATTTAGTACCTACAGTATTACCTAATTCACCAGACATAGTTGAAGCGTCTGCTGCTTGGTACAACTTATAACCAACAAATTCACGAGGATTTGATGCAGTATAATCTTGACCTTGGATACCTGTTTGGGTATATGAAGCAAGTTCTGTTTCATTACCAGTTGGTTTGTAGCTTTGAGTTGTTACATCAGAATCTGAACGAGAAGCATCATAAGTCGATGAAGCTGTATCAACTACTTTATAGTGAGTTGTTTGATTCATCTTAGTTGATGGTACAGCAATTTCAACGTTCGGTTTCTTTTCACCTTGGTTAGCAGGTGTAAGGTAGTCATAGACTTGCTCTGTCTTGTAATCAAAACCACTAGGATTCAAATCTTCATTGTGCTTGATAATGATATCGACACTAGATGGATTTCCATCTGTAGAAGCATTATAAACAAGGTATGGATAGTATTTCTGACTTGAAAGGTCACCAAGGTTGATTTCTTTAGCGGCAACAGCATTACTCAATGTTGTATTCGCAACTTCACTACCAGTTGTTTTATCAACCAAACGAACAAATACATTTGGATTTGATGCACTATTTGTCTTGTCTACAGACAATGTAATGTAGTAGTTTTTGTTGTAAAGTTGGTTGTATGAAGAAAGATTCCAAATACCAAATGTCAAACGACCTGAAGTTGGGTCAGCTGCGTATCCTGAAGGGATCGCTTGTGTACGATCTGTAAGGCTCGCACCGTTTGGATCTGACATTCCTGGAGTTACAGCAACACCAGATGGATTTGTGCTTGATGTAGCAATAGCATCCAATTGCGCATAAACTGCTGGAGCACCATTTACTGTTGTGTTACCAGTAAATCCTGCCGCAGTCAAGGTTGCCATCATGTCATCTACTGACTTGCTCAAACGTTCGCGTTGATCAGCATAAGCTTGAGCTGATGCATTCGCGTTGATCAAGCTGTTGCTTGCTGTCAATTCTGTTTGAACTTTAGCGATGGCAGCATCAAGTGCTGCTTTCTTTTCTGGAGCTGAAACAGTAGCTGAGTAGTCCCCTGCAATCTTGTTCAACAAGGCTGCTTCTGAAGAATTTTGTTCTAAGACAACCTTGTCTTCAGATTTAGATACAGTTGTAGTTGTTTCTGAAGTTGCTTCAGATGCAGTTGCTACAGCTGATTCGCTAAGAGCTGCTGAAAGTTCTGCAGATCCTTGTTCGCTCAATGAAGCTGACTCAGATACAGAGACACTTACAGATGTTGAAGTGCTTGCTGATGTAGATGCACTTGCTGATTCTGTTGTAGATTCAGTAGTTGATTCAGTAGTTGAAGTTGTACCAAGTACAGTACTTCCTTGCACTGCAAGAGCTTCACTTGAAAGTTCAGATGCAGTTGCTACAGCTGATCCAGTTTCATCAGCTTTAGCAGTATTCGCTACTGTAGCTGCACCAAGAACAGCCCCTGCTGCTACGATCCCTTTGAGCAAGCCTCGGCTTGTCATTTCTGTTGCTGATACTTCATCTTCACGAACTTCAGCTACTACAGTTTCTTCGACCTGACCGCGGATAACTTTCAAAAGACCAAAGTTAGAAGTTGCTGCACGCAACCAGTTCTTACCTGACTTGATCAATTTAAAACGAGTCACACGATCCGTTTCACGGAACTCACCGTTCGAACGCTTAAAAAACATTTCTGTCTCCTTAATACATTTTCTATTTCCTTTATATTATAGACTACTTTGGAAATATTTCAAGCAATTATCCTCAATTATAGTATTTTTTTTAAAAAATTTTTCTTTACATAAAGAAATCCGTTTTCATGTTCTTTTTTTGTCAAACCGGGGCATTTTTTTGATAAACTCCTATAATACTTCGACTTTAGAGCTAAAACAAAAAACCCCTTTTAATAGGGGTTTTTCTGATAATTATCTGATTTCTTCCAACATTTTTTCAATGTGTTGGATGGATTTCTCACGTCCAAGCAAGTAGATGGTATCTGGCAATTCAGGACCATGCATTTCACCTGAAACGGCGATACGGATTGGCATGAAGAGGTTCTTCCCTTTGATACCAGTTTCTTTTTGGACCGCTTTGATTTGTGGGAAGATATTTTCTGCCACAAACTCATCGTCTGACATGGCTTCAAGTTTTGCTTTGAAGGCTTCAAGTACCGTTGGCACTGTTTCACCAGCCATGACTTCTCGCTCAGCTTCCGTCAATTCTGGGAAGTCTGCAAAGAAGAGGTCTGTCAATGGAACGATTTCGTCCACTGATTTCATTTGTGGTTTGTAGAGTTCCACCAATTTCTCAGCCTTGTCTGTCAAACGACCTGCTGCTTCAAGGAATGGTTTGGCCATTTCAAAGATGGTCGCAAGATCCGCATTCTTGATATAGTCATTGCTCATCCAGTCAAGTTTCTTCTGATCGAAGGCTGCTGGAGACTTGCTAAGGCGGTTTTCATCAAAGAGCTTGATAAGTTCTTCGCGAGAGAAGATCTCATCTTCCCCACCAGGGTTCCAACCAAGAAGGGCGATAAAGTTAAAGACTGCTTCTGGAAGGTACCCTTTCTTACGGTAATCTTCGATAAATTGAAGGGTGTTGGTGTCCCGTTTAGACAACTTCTTACCAGTCTCAGAATTGATGATAAGTGTCATGTGACCAAACTCAGGTGCTTCCCATCCAAGCGCTTCATAAACCATAAGTTGTTTTGGAGTGTTGGCAATATGGTCATCTCCACGGATGACGTGAGAGATTTGCATATCGTGGTCATCGATGACAACGGCAAAGTTATATGTTGGGTAACCATCTTTCTTTTGGATAACCCAGTCACCACCGATATTGCCACCTTCAAACTCGATATCACCTTTGACCATGTCATGCCACTTGTAAATACCTGACTCATTCACTGCCAAACGAACAGTCGGGATAATCCCTGCAGCTTCACGTTCTGCAACGTAAGCTGCTTTTTCTTCTTCGCTCATTCCAAGGTATTCGTTGATGTAGCGAGGTGTTTCACCGGCTGCTTCTTGACGTTCACGTTCAGCCGCTAACTCTTCTTCAGTGACGTAAGATTTGTAGGCTTTTCCTTCCGCCAAGAGTTGGTCAATGTATGTTTGATAGAGTTCCAAACGTTCAGACTGGCGGTAGTTTTCATGCGTCTCAGGACTTTCATCCCAGTCCATGCCCAACCAACGAAGGTTTTCAAGTTGTGAGCGTTCTCCGTCTTCGACATGACGTTTGCGGTCCGTATCTTCGATACGGATGATAAAGGTTCCACCATGGTGGCGTGCATACAAGTAGTTAAACAATGCTGTACGAGCATTTCCGATGTGTAGTAGTCCAGTTGGACTTGGTGCATAACGCACACGAATATCTTTTGCCATATTTCTCTCCTCTTATCTTGTTCGCTATTTCTAGCTCATTTTTCAATCGTTCCTATTATACCACAAAGAAAGCAGGACTGAAATGAATAAGTGGCCTTTCTAGCTTTTCTTCCTATATATAAAAAAAGCCAGAACAAATGCTCCGACTTATATCCAATCTATTTGTATCTTATTAAACGAACACGGGCTGCTGATTGTGTCAAAAACGCAAGCTAAATAGCAATTAATTCAAGACACAGTAGCTGATTGGATTCTTCTGTCGCTTTCTAAGCTCAGAAGAATACCTAATCAGTCTTGTGGGGGTACGACGACGAAGCGCTTATAAATGATATCGCTTCTGTCCTACTCCCTATTTTGACTGTATCCGCTACGCCCTTTGTATCTTAACTTAGTCTTTCTTCTAATTCAAAGTCGATTGGTAGGGTTTGTAAAAAGTGCTCCAACTCACGTTCCCAGTAGAACCATTCGTGCTTACCTGGGCTGTGGGTATAGGTGACATCCAAGCCTAACTTTTCTAATTCCTTGACTTCAAAATTATTGGCTTCATAAAGGAAATCCTGCTCCCCACACCAGATCCAGAGTTTGGTCTTCTTATCTGAAAACTTCTTGGCAGCAGTCTCTAGCGAATAGGGACTGGACGTCCAATCCTCAATCTCTCCAAAAATTCCCTTCCAAAAAGCTGGTTGTTCCAAGTCATTGTTTTCAAAGTCTCTATCGTGAAAACTAAGTGCTCCAGAAAAACTAGCCGCATGAGAGAAACGATTGGTCTTGAGAGCCAAGAGCATCGATCCATAGCCACCCATGGATAGACCAGCAATAAAGGTCTTCTCCCGTTTCTTGGTCATATTAGGGAAGAAGCGAGAAAGAGTCTCTGGCAATTCCTCCGCAATGGCTGTGTAGTAGTTGTAACCATACTGGGTATCTGTGTAAAAACCATTATTGGTATTAGGTAGGACCACGATCAGATTGGTATTTCGCAAAATGCGCTCCACATTGGTTCGCTTCAACCAAGAGTGGTGGTTGCCATTCATCCCGTGTAAGAGATAAAGGACTGGAATATCCGTATCCGCTGGATCTTCCACGCGCGATGCATCAGGATAAAGGACGGACACGCCCCACTCCATCTTCAAGGCTTCTGAATAATACTCAATCTGCATAACTGCCATTTGATTTCCTCTTTCTACTGTTAAAAACACTCGGCAAGCCTCGGGCCGCCAAGCGTTTCCATTTCTTCTATTATTTCACTTCCATCACGACTGGTAGGATGGCTGGACGGCGTTTGGTTTGTTCAAATAAGAACTTAGACAAGTTGTCGCGTACCAAACCTTTTAACTCACCCCAGTCAAAGCTGTCTTGCGCCAAATAGTCTTCAACGCTTTGGTTGACCAATTCGCAACTTTCACGAAGAATATCCCGACTCTTCTTGACATAGACAAAACCACGGGTGTGCACGCGCGCTTTGGAAATAATTTTCTTCTCTTTGCGATTCACCGTGATCGCCACGATAAAGATCCCGTCTTCTGACAAGACCTTGCGGTCACGAAGGACAATATTGCCCACATCACCAATGGCATTCCCATCGATCATGACATCTCCTGCTGAGACGCTACCGGCAGGAACGAAGTCACCCTTTTCGTACTCCATTACCGTTCCGCGTTTTGGAATAAATATGTTCTCAGGCAAAATACCAACTTCCATCGCCACTCGTGCATGGGCATCCAATTCACGGTATTCCCCTTGGATTGGGAAGAGATATTTAGGACGAAGAAGGTTGATCATCAACTGCAAGTCCCGTGCGTTTCCGTGACCAGACACGCGCAAGCTTGACGTGATCAATTTGACAATGCCACCTGCTTGGTAGATCATGTTTTCCACACGAGCCACCACAGCTTCTTTAGCAATAGACGGCGTTGTGACGATGTAAACCAAGTCCCCATCTTTGATTTCCACATAGCGGTGACGACCAATCGACATCTTACGCAAACCATTGATCGGTTCACCCATCCGGCCTGTTTCCAAAATGATCAATTCATGGTCCTCAAAACGACTCATTTCTTTTGGCTTGATCAAGAGTTTTTCGTTGGCAAGAGATAATTTATTCAAGCGGATGGCTGTGCGGACGATATTTTCCACATCAAACCCTGTCAAGACCACCCGGCGGCCAGTCCCAGCTGCAGCATCAAAGACCTGCTGGATCCGAGAAAGGTTGCTGGCTACCGCCGCTACGATGACACGACCATCCCAGTCCGCAATGGTATCCAGGATTTCATCGCCCACCTCTTGCTCACTAGCAACTTGCATCTTGCTATCTGCGTTGGCCGAATCACTCAGGAGGGCAAGCACACCCTCACGTCCAATCTCAGCTAGGCGAGCAAAGTCCGTCGCATAAGACTCACTAGCAGTTTGGTCAAATTTAAAGTCTCCTGTATAGACGATATTGCCCTCAGGAGTGCCAATCACAATCCCGATACTTTCAGGGATGGAGTGGGTTGTTTGAAAGAAAGAGACGACGGCATCACCAAAATCAATCTCAGAATTCTGATCGATGACATGGAAGTCGTTGAATTTCTTCACACTGTCATTGCTTTTTACAAAAAGTTTAGCTAACTCAATGGTTAACTCTGTCCCGAATACAGGGACTTTCGCTTCCGCCAAAAGATAAGGCAAGGCCCCAATGGCATCCGCATGACCGTGGGTCAAGAAAACACCCGCAATGCGGTCCTTGTTTTCAAATAGATAATCCATGTTGGGGATAACGACATCCACCCCAAGTTGCTCATTTTCTGGATACTTCAAACCTGCATCCAAGACAAAAATTGAATCGTTCACTTCGGCAACGTAGAGATTTTTCCCATTTTCTCGAACACCGCCAAGAGTGACTAATTTAATACTACTCACTGTTGTCTCCTTTAGTGTGATTATTTTAATACTTACGGTCCTTGGTCGCCCAAGTCGAATTACAGCTTTGCAAATACTTGCATATCCACTCTATTATACAATTTTTTTCTCTTTTTTTCAAAAAGCTTTCCACAGCAAAAAAGTCCTCTCATCTATTTCAGATGAGAGGGCTTCTAGGCGCCTATTTTTAGGGGGAAAAGACCCTAAAGATGGTAATCTCCCCGTTTATTTTCAATGATCCGCATGGCTGCCTTGATCACATGAAACTTGCCTAACAATTCCTCTAGGCGCTTACTATTTCGCTCGCTCAATTGGCCGTTCTTGACCGCTTGGGACAGGCGATAAAAATCATCCAAGTCCTCCCCAATGTTTTCAAACAGCTCTTTGGCTTCCTTGAGTCGGTAGCGATTGACTAGGTGGTTTACATCTTTTTTGAAGGAAGCGACATTGTTTTCGTGAATATCCGTATAAGCTTCCTCTTCTTCCTTAGATTCTTGGTAATTGACCGCCTTAAAGCAAGTGATGAACTCCCGACTTTTGATATTGCAGACAAAGATGACGCCATCACTGGCTACATAAGCTTCTGTATTAGCCGGTTGAACCACATTACTATCATAAGGAGAGAGGGAGGAGAGGTGTTGGTTGATCCACTTATTCAAGTGCTGATCATCTACGCCAAAGCGCTCAAAAGCTCTTTGCCGAAAATGGTCCCGACAACTATATTCTTGCGCATACGACAATCCCATACTCTCACCTCCTCCTGAGTATTTTATAAAAATGGCCTCCAGTCTTACGGGACTAGAGGCCTGGTCTGCTTCACTGACTTGGTGCAATTAACCTTTTGGCTAACAAAACAATGTTTATGATGTTGATTTCATTTAATAGTATTTGTGTAAAATACCAGAGGTTTTCTTTGCTATCCTAAATCCAAATGATTAGTTTTCGACTGGACGCATCGAAGTTTGAAAACCTTTACAAAAAGCTTCTACCTACTATTTCCACGTTTTCTTATGTCTCCGGACAAACTAAGCAGGTTTGCCCGACCGTCCAACCGATCCGACACACACGACATGACTGCTCTTTTACGATAAGAGCATGAACAGATATCAGCAAAACAGGCCTAAAACGAAGTAACCTAAATTTTAACTCGATAAGGCATTGGTATCAATCCCTTCTTCATCTTTCTAACTATATTATACTCAGCTCCCTAAGCAATTGCAAGCGATTTCGGCTGAAACTAGTTCCTATTTTTATGCGGTTTTATAGATGATTTAAGGAAAAGAAAAAGTTAGAGAGCAAGTCTCTAACTTAGCTGTAGACAAACTACTTCCACATCAAACAACCTAAGTAATACTAAAAAATTAAATCGATCGTTACTATTAGACTCATGCAAACATACTCTGAAACTATCCGCCGTGAGAAACATTTCTAAAATGAGTTTGTATTTTAGTGAAGCCTCTAGGTAAAACACAGTAGCTGATTGAACTCTTCTCTCGCTTAATCAGCTCGGAAGAATTCTAATCAGCCTTGTAGGGGTAGGACGACGAAGCGTCCACAATCGTATAGCTTCTGTCCTACTCCCTATTTTCACTTTGCATTTTACGGGCTTTGTATCTTATTCTTTCTCAAACAATTGATAGTAGTCTGCGATGGTCATTTGGGCTTTTTCTTCTTGATTGAGGTCTTGGACGATGTGTCCGTCTTTCATGACAATCAAGCGATTTCCATATTTCAAAGCATCTTCCATATGGTGAGTGATCATAAGAGCTGTGAGGGCATCTTGTTTCACAAACTCATCGGTCAAGGTCATGAGGGCCTGACTAGTTTTTGGATCCAAGGCTGCAGTGTGTTCGTCTAAAAGTAAGAGTTCTGGACGTTTCAGTGTCGCCATCAACAGACTCAAGGCTTGTCGTTGCCCCCCTGATAGAAACTCAACAGCAGTGTCGATATGATTTTCCAAGCCATTGCCGATCTTAGCAAGGACTGTTTGAAACTCTTCTTTATAGCTGGCCAAGTGACGCGGAATCAAACCACGTTTTTCTCCACGAAACTTCGCTACCAAGAGGTTTTCCGCTACTGTCATGCGAGGTGCTGTCCCCATTTTAGGATCTTGAAAGACCCGCGATAGGTACTTGGCTCTCTTTTCAGGAGAATAGTTGGTTACATCTTCCCCCAAAATATAAATTTTCCCACTGCTCACCGGAAGCGTCCCTGCAATGGTATTAAAGAGGGTTGATTTTCCAGCTCCATTACCCCCCAAAATCGTGATAAAATCATGCTCTCGAATTTCCAAGGAAACATCATCCAGAATGACTTTTTCTTCGTTCATCCCATTGCTCACGGCTTTGGTTACATTTTTTAATTCTACAATTGCTGTCATTTACTGAGTTTCGCTCCTTTCATGATTTTTCCCTTAAAGGTTGGAATCATCAGGCAGATAGCCAAGATCAAGGCACTGAAGATTCGAATATAGCTGGTATTGATGCCAAGCGCAATCACGGCCCAAATCAAAAATTGGTAGGCGATCGATCCGATCGCAATACTGAGCAAGCGCTCTGTCAAAGTGACATTTGAAAAGAGCACCTCTCCAATAATAAGGCTGGCAAGCCCAATAACGATGACACCAATCCCAC
This sequence comes from Streptococcus sp. HMSC072C09, assembly GCF_001813105.1. Taxonomy (NCBI): domain Bacteria; kingdom Bacillati; phylum Bacillota; class Bacilli; order Lactobacillales; family Streptococcaceae; genus Streptococcus; species Streptococcus sp. HMSC072C09. The sequence goes on from NZ_KV811492.1 coordinate 10,018, forward strand.
GTGAAGCATCCGCATAGCCTTCTTGCTGGGCCATCAGTGCACCAGAAAGAGCAATAATCCCATTTGAAATGACCAAGCCCATCAATTCCATCCGGTCGGTGTTGATCCCAAAGCTCTTGGCCATATCTGGATTGTCCCCTGTCGCAATATAGGCTTGACCCAAGCGTGTATCCAAGAAGAAGATCAAACCAAGGATCACAAGCGTTACGAAAATCAAACCAATCAGAATCTCATTGAACCCACTGGCAAAAGGAAGAAATTCCTGTAATTTTTTATAGCCCAAAAGTCCCAAATTAGCCCGCTGCATGACAAAGAGAATAACCGAGTTACAAGACGTCATTACGAGGATCCCTGACAAGAGTGTCGGGATTCTTCCTTTTGTGTAGAGAAGACCCGTCGCAAGTCCCGCCAAACACCCTGCACCAATAGCAGCCAGCGTCGCAAGGAGCGGGTTGACCCCTTTAGTAATCAAGGTCACCGCCACCGCTCCTCCAAGCGGGAAGGAGCCTTCTGTCGTCATATCTGGAAAATCTAGAATTCGGAACGTCATAAAGATTCCTAACCCTAAAATGGCCCAAATCAAACCTTGTGAAACAATTGAATTAATCATAGTTTCTCCCTTCGATAATAGTAGTTTAATTGTAACATAAATAGGGAGGAGAACCTATAGGAAATTAATGCTTCTTCTTACATTTATTTTTTACCTTTGTGTTTTGTTTAATTTTATGTCAAAAAAACGAACTAAACTATTTTTGCGGTTCATTTTTTTGCAAATATTTTTTTGGATATAAATATCAATATTTAAAAACTCACATTTAAAGCTATTTTCTGGCACTTTCAAGAAAACATTCAATTCACTTTCTTTCCAAAATTGACACTATCTAGTGAAAAATCGTATACTTATTTGGTATAAAATGAACAAATAATGTAGAAACGTTGATTTACTTATTTAGACTGTATGTGGGAGAAAAAAATGAAACAAGAAAAAAATAGTGTCTCTGAAAAAGGGCACGGCTATTTCCGCAAACGCAACAAGACATTGGTCTCTATGATTACCCTTTTTGGAGCCTTGATGGTAAGCTCTGTTGCCATGGCTGACGAGGTCAACACCAATCCGACTTCTGAGATTTCAGCAACCGCTCAACCAGCAGCAACCAACACCAGTACTCCTACCACTACTAGTGAGGAAGGTGCTACGACGGAAGCAACGTCTTCGCCATCGGAATCAACACCAACTGTTACTGCCACTCAACCGGTCAGTGCAGCTCCAGCAACTACTTATAATACTCCAAAAATCACCAACGACGTCACCTTTGATAAAGCGACTTATAAAAGTGGGGAAGACGTCCGGATCTCCATCAACAACCCTGAAGTGGTTTCATCTGATGTCACTGTCTCTCATTTAGATCAGGTCATTTATGAAAAGAAAAACGTTGAAGGCGGCGAACTGACGATTCCAAATACGATCTTTTCACCTAATGCTGGATTTATCGTTGATGTCCTTGGTAAGAAAGCAGATGGCTCCCAAGCCTTTCATAAGGCAGCGGGTCTTGCTGTTGAAGATGACTGGACGATCTACCCACGTTATGGGGTGGTTGCCGGCTCAAAAGACAATCACAACTCCATCACCAATGATCAGGTAGAAGGCTACAAGAATAGTATTGACCAATTGGCCAATATGCACATCAACAACTACTTCTTCTACGACGTTTACAATACGCCAGCTAACCCATTCCCAGCAAATGTTGAACGTTTCACTCAAGATTGGGCGACTTTCTTGATTCCAAATAGCGAAACAGATCCTGACAAGCGCAAGTCCTACTTGCCTGTCATCGATACAGAAGCAGTCAAAGAGCTAGTGGCTCATGTTCATTCAACTGGTGCCAAAGCCATGCTGTATAACATGATTTACGCAGTTTCCCTCGAAGAAGGGGTCCCAAATGAAGTGAACAGTGCCATTGTTCGCAATCTACAAGACCATTTCAACTTCGGTAAAAAGGGTGATGTCACAGCGACTGATATCCAACAATTTCTCGATCCGGGTGATCCAAATTGGCAAAAATTTATCATTGAAGTCATGACCAAAGCCATGAAAGAAGGGAATTTTGATGGATGGCAAGGGGATACCATGGGCTCTAACTGGGTGGAAAAAGTCAGTGAACCTGGAAAAGGCTTCTCTTTGAGCGAACACTATCCAGAACTAGCCACAGCTGCAACAGAGGCCCTCAAAAAAGAAGGCTATGACTTCATGATCAACGATATCTCTACTGGAGATGCTGATCGACTAGGTAAGACCAATGTCTCTGCACCTTATGCGGAAGTTTGGGGAGATAGCATTGCCTATGACTCTACCTACCAAGCCTTGACGCGTCTTACCGAACGGATGCGTGATTTATACAAGGGGAAATCTCCTATCATCGCAGCCTATACCCATCGTGGTAAAAATGCATCAGCCCTCAGCAAAGACAACGAATTGCTGACAGATGCTATTATCGCAGCGAGCGGTGGTTACCATATGACGACTGCAGCCCTCAATACTTCTCAAGATGCTAAAGGTTTTGGGGTGATCCAAGCAGAATGGTATCTCAATCAAAACCTACCAGTCAATGCTGACTTTGCCAATGCAGAATTCAACTACCAAGAATTCATCGTTGCTTACCAAGAACTTCTCCGCGGTCGCGACACCTTAGCACATGATACTCGTCGGATTGTAGACAATACAAATGTACTGGTAAACGGCAACTTCATCGGATCCAACCTGGATAATGCTGACGGGGTTCAACCTGGAACCGTTTATACCATTACAAAAGAAACCAAGACAGGTGATCGGATTGCTCACTTGATCAATTTGGTCGGCATCACTGAAAACAAATGGAACAGCGCTGTGAATACAACCGAAAAATTGACCAATATTCAAGCTTTTGTTCCACTCGGAAAAATCACAAAAGACCAGGCTGAACACGCCAGCATTTACTGGGCAACACCTGATGCTGTTGAAGGAAAATACAACATCAACCTCCGGGAAACAAGCGCAAATGTTTATTATGACGGAGGAGCTGGCCAATGGATGGCTGCTATCGATGTTCCGAGTCTAGATGTATGGGATATGCTCTACGTCAAACTCAATGAAGCCGCTCATGTTCTTTATCAAGACGAAAACGGAGTTGAGCTAGAGCGTTCCAGTGATTTAGTTGGTCATACAGGTGAAAAGATCAACTACTCGACAAAAGAAACCATTGCCAACTATTTGAAGAAAGGCTATGAACTAGTAGAGAATGGCTTCGATGCAGACGGACAACCAAACTTTGACCGCGACGCTAACAACATAAATGAAGATGGCGTTCAAGAGTTTATTGTCCGCTTGGCACCAAAAATTGTAGAATTTTCTGCAACACAGCCCATCCAAGCCGGTCAAGTTGTTCCAGGAGACAGCGAGGGTCGTGTCTATCCAACTCCTCTAGCTCCAGCTGGTCAAACAACTGCTGATCTGGATCATTTATCTGAAACAGTGACCCGTACAGTGACCTATGTGACAGAGGACCAGGATGGATCTAACCGCCAGTCTGCAGGAATAGCTGATCAAACTGACAGACTTCATTTCGCTCGCAAAGGAACCATCAATTTGGTGACAGGCGAGACAAGTCTTGAAGACTGGACAGCTCAAGACGGCACAAGCTTTGTAGCTCTTGAAAATCCCGTCAAAAAAGGCTATGTTGTCGTAGCAGAAGAATCGACTGATGCCGTCTCTTCTGATCTGACAAAAGCAGGAGAACATACTGGCATTCATGCTGATGCAGCAGACATCACAGATACGGTCATCTATCGCCCAGTCGGTGCCTATAGGATCAGCTATGCTACTGGTAAAGAACCAGCCCATGCTCAAAAAGAGATCACTTATCTAAATGATCCCACAAATCCAACCGCCATTGCATCTCCTACCGATACCCTTCCTTACGTGGAGGGATTAGAGCCAAAAGATGCTCATGGACAAGTCTTAAATCTTGTGGATCCTCTTGACGAGACCAAAGGCTATCTTCTTCCAAGCCCTGAGTCTCCAACAGCTGATACTGCTATTACCTATGCCATCACCAAAGGATCTGTCAGAGTACGATTCCTCACTGAGGGAGGCGACACTGATCTGCAAGAGGCGCAAGACCTCGCTACAGAGGTAGATTTCGGCACCAAGTACACTAGTGAGGCCCCAACAGAAATCACAAAAGATGGTCGTATCTACCATCTAGTTGGACACCGTGCTGATTCTGCTGATCCAAGTGGCACAGTCACTAAGGGAATGAAAACGGTCATCTATGATTACAAGTTAGCTACGGGAACAGTCATCGCGCGATTTGTCATCCAAGATACTAGCACTGAATTGCAACCAGAGCTTGCTATTGCAACAAATGTGGACAATGGAACCCATTACGTCGCTAGCGCACCAGATGAAATCTCCTACGACGGCCACATCTATGAACGGATCGGTGCAGCTGAACAAACTGGGAAGGTAGAAGTTGGAACAACCATCTTGATCTTTGCCTACAAGGTCAAAGAAATCCCTACTCCACAACCATCCCCAGAAACAGAAAAAGAAGAAACAGTCAGCCCTCTTCCTTCCGTGACAAAAGCAAACACGACTGATGCTCATGAAGAAAAGGGATCAGCACTTCTCTCTAACAAAGAAGAGGAGAAACCTCTTGAAACAACAAGCCAAAAAGAGGAACTCCCTGAAGTTGTTCCTAACACCCCTCAAGAAGGAACTCATCTACCTGCAACAGGTGAAGAAACCTCTCAGCTAGCCCTACTTGGACTTGGCCTCTTAGCAGGTTTGTCCAGTCTTATCCCTTACAAAAAGAAACAAGAGTAGATCCCAAACACAAAGAAACTTCCTATGGAATTCTGTTCCAAGGAAGTTTTTTTATATTTATACAACTCATTCAGAGTCTAGATCCCTTTTATGAGGGTGACTGACGACAATAAGGGTGTGAAGTACTACCACTCCAAACCCTACTGTATTCCAATTCAAAGTGGATTCATTCCCCTTGTTGCCGGCAGTTTGAAAGATCAAATTGCTTTACTAGTATACTGTTTTCTCCACTTCAAGTCAATGGAAATTCTATGAAACTAGTAACAGAATGAAACGACTAATCGAATAATTTCTGAAACATTTCATAATATATATGCATGTTTTTACAAGCTAACGAAGAACTTTTTAATATGTCTACCTTACTGAATTCATTTCACTTCTGAGATCAATCCAGTATCCACATCATACACAGCTCCCGAAATAACGACATCCTCTGGAATCAAAGGAGATGCCTTTAAAAGCTCCATATCCTCGCGGACACTCTCCTCAATATCTTGAAAGGGAAGAAAATCGCGATCTCCTACATCCACACCCAGTTCTTTCTTGAGATGCTGACGGAAACCTTCGTTTTCAAAGGTCTGTGCGCCACAGTCTGTATGGTGCAAGACCACAATTTCACGGGTACCCATCTGCTGCTGAGAGATGACCAAGGAGCGGATCATGTCCTCTGTCACGCGCCCTCCAGCATTCCGCAAAATATGGGCATCTCCAAGAGCCAGACCTAGTGCCGGCGCCACGTGAAGACGGGAATCCATACAGGTCACGATGGCGACTTGTGTTTTGGGCTTAATCGGAAGACGGAGGTCTCCATGTAGCGCCACATAAGCTTGGTTGGCTGTTAAAAAATTATCAAAATAAGACATGGTCTCTCCTTTATTCCTTTGAAATTCAAATCATCTATTATTTTACCACATCCGATCCTTTCTGTCAGGGGATACCTCCTGTCATCTGTCACATCTGAAAAAAAGCCTTAAACTTCCCGTTTAAGACTTTTCAACTATTAAAATACTTTCTTCAAGACTTCAGACAGTGTACTCACACCGACCACTTGGATACCTGATGGTGTCGTGATCCCCGTCAGAGAATTTTTAGGCACATAAATCTTGGTGAAACCGAGCTTAGCAGCTTCATTGATCCGTTGTTCGATCCGATTGACTCTGCGGACTTCTCCGGTCAAGCCCAACTCTCCAACGAAACACTCTTGCGGGTTGGTTGGCTTGTCCTTGTAGCTGGAAGCAATGGCTACGGCTACGGCTAGGTCGATAGCTGGCTCATCCAACTTGACACCACCTGCAGACTTGAGGTAGGCATCCTGATTTTGAAGGAGCAAACCCGCTCGTTTTTCTAGCACTGCCATGATGAGACTAGCTCGATTAAAATCAAGCCCCGTTGTCGTCCGCTTGGCATTTCCAAACATGGTCGGTGTCACCAAGGCCTGCACTTCAGCAAGAATTGGACGTGTCCCTTCCATGGTCACTACGATGGACGAACCAGTCGCACCGTCTAAACGCTCTTCTAGGAAAACTTGACTCGGATTGAGGACTTCGACCAAGCCACCTGATTGCATCTCAAAGATTCCGATCTCATTGGTTGAGCCAAAGCGGTTCTTGACTGCCCTCAAAATTCGGAAGGTATGGTGGCGTTCCCCCTCAAAGTAGAGCACCGTATCCACCATGTGCTCCAACATACGCGGACCCGCCAAGGTTCCTTCCTTGGTCACATGGCCAACGATGAAGATGGCGATGTTATTGGTCTTGGCCAGCTGCATGAGTTCAGCCGTCACTTCTCGCACCTGAGAAACCGATCCTTGTACTCCTGAAATCTCAGGAGACATAATGGTCTGGATCGAATCGATGATAAGAAAGTCAGGTTGGATCCGCTCTACCTCTGTACGCACGCTCTGCATATTGGTCTCAGCATAGAGGTAAAACTCGCTATCGATATCTCCCAATCGCTCTGCACGGAGTTTGATCTGCTGGGCAGACTCCTCGCCACTGACATAGAGAACCGTTCCCACTTGAGACAACTGGGTCGAGACTTGAAGGAGCAGGGTTGATTTCCCTATCCCTGGATCTCCCCCGATGAGGACCAGACTTCCTGGTACCACTCCACCTCCAAGGACGCGGTTGAATTCCTCCATTTCTGTCTTGGTCCGATGGACTTTAATAGAAGTTACTTCAGCCAATTTCATAGGCTTGGTTTTCTCACCTGTCAAGGACACACGCGCATTCTTGACTTCTGCAACTTCGACTTCCTCCACAAAGGAAGACCAAGCTCCACAGTTTGGACAGCGTCCTAGGTATTTGGGTGAATTGTAGGCACAATTTTGACAAATAAATGTCGTTTTTTTCTTAGCGATGATAAACCTCTTTCTAAATCTCTATCTCACACTCAATCACTTGGCAAAAATCAATCTTCTCATTTGGCACAAACTGGCGCATGAGCATTCCGTGAGTTACAATGATAATAGTTTTATAATTTTTATATTTTTCCAAAGCTCTTAAAAAACGATGACGCATCTCTAGATCAGTTTCATAGCGATAAGGAGAATCTTCAGATAAAGCTCCTTGATGTTTTAGATAATATTCATGAGCTACCAATACACTGGTTAAATCAGAGTTAGTGCCATCTAAGTCTGAACGCCACTCATGAAAAAACGGCTCCACAAACAAGTCCAATCCTGTTTCAACTGCTATATAATGTGCTGTTTCTAAAGCCCTCGTCACAGACGATGAAATAATAATCTCTGCCTTTCCAAAACATGCAGTTTTAGCAACTTCTTTTGCCAGACTGCGACCTTTTCCTGTCAATGGTGCTAAATCACGACCAAAACCACTATAGAGTTGCGGATCTTCAAGTTTATCAAGCATACTATAATCTGGCTCCCCATGACGGACAAAGATAATCTTCATCTTAGTGCCCTGTCGACCCAAATCCACCGGTCCGCACGCCATCCGCCTCATCTCCATCTGCAATTAAGAAAGGAGCAAAGACAGCCTGGACCACACGTTCCCCGACTTCAAGGACGACTTCTTGGTCCGTGATGTTTTTCATCTGAGCAAAGATATGGCCTTCATTTCCTGGATTGCCATAGTAATCCCCATCAATTACCCCAACAGAATTGATCAAGACCAGGCCTTTTTTGCGAGGATTAGAAGAACGGTCATAGAGATAGAGCACTTCAGTCGGTTGCATATAGGCCTTGACCCCAGTTGGAACGAGGACGATTTCCCCAGGAGCAATCACCGTGCGTTCTGCCACTTTTAAGTCGTAGCCAGCTGCGTGTGCTGTCTCCCGTTTTGGCAACAAGTCCTGATTGGTATAGGTTGATACAAGTTCAAATCCACGAATTTTAGTCATCCTGATTCCTCTTTCATTCTAAATAGTTTCTATCTCTTCTATTATACCATCACTTCGCCCTAGCGTCTCCTCTATACTACTATTCGTATTTTTAAAAAGAATTCTCTTCAATCTGGAAGTTATATATTGTTTTCATGTTTTTTCTGAAAATAAAACACTATCATGACTGATATGACATATAATTTGTGCTAAAAAATGCTATTTTTAGCTTGAATATAAGCGTTATTTTTGCTATAATTCCCTGTGTAGGGAATAATTTTAAAAGTAAAATATTTTATCCTATAAAATTATTTTATGGAGGTCGTGTCTCAGCATTCAATTCTTATTACCAACAGATTGGATTTAAACATCCAGATCTTTAAGAGTAATCAGGCATTGATGATTAGGCACTATTTTTTTATGAAAAGGGAAGATAAAATGAAAAAGAATAGGAATATTAAAATTTTCTCATTTGTCCTTTGTTTAGTGGCTATGCTTTTCGCTTTAGGTCTGAATCGCACTTCAGCAGAAACTCCTGGAGTGACAGTAAGCGGAAAATTCGTGGATACAATTAAAAATATCCAAGTTACCAGTAATGAAGGTGGCAATCTTAATTGGGACTTAGAACAGTGGGCTACGTTCCGTATTAATGCTACATATGATTTAACAGGTAAAAATGTTAAGGCAGGAGACCAAACGGTGGTTACTGTGCCAGATGCATTAATGATTACTTCTGATAGTTTTGAAATTCGTGATATTAACACAAATGAAATTATCGCTCATGCTACTGTTGATGCTACCAATAAAAGATTAACATTAACTTATACAGATTATGTTGAAAAACATTCCGATACAAATGGATCGTTCTTCTTCTATGCGCGTATTGACTTTAAAAAACATCCCCAAAAAGGTGAGATTCCTGTTGAAATAACCGTCAATGGGGAAACAAAGATTGGCGGCAAAGTTTCCTTTAAAGGGATTGGTGATGGGAACCCAAGACTTTTAACAAAGACTAGCTGGGTTAATAGCGGAAATCATAAAGAAGTTCAATACACAATTTCTGTCAATCGTAACAAACAAAATATCAAGGGTGTAACAATTGAAGATCACTTGAGATTTACGAATGCATCCTATGTAAAAGATAGTATCAAAGTTATCAAAGGTAAGTTTTCTTACGAAACTGGTGAGTGGGTATTCTCTAATCGCGTCGACGTAACTGATCAACACAAGATAACAATCAGTGAAGATGGACAATCATTTGTTATTGATTTAGGAGATATTACTGATCAAGATCAATATCGTATCGATTATAAAGTACAATTGAATTATGAACCTGTAGATGGTGAACTTTTGAAAAACGAGGCAACTCTTAAAGGTAAAGAGATTGAGAGCAAAGATGTAACTAACGTTGCTGCAGTTCAAGTCGCTGGTGGTTCTGGTGTTGGTTATGTATACTCAATCAATATTCATAAAGTAGACGATGCAAATCAACCGCTTAAAGGTGCTAAGTTTAGAGTTGTTCGTCAAGCTAATAATCAAGTTATCGGTGAGTTTGAATCAGACGAAAATGGAAATATTGCTGTTGGAAAACTCTTAAAAGATAAATATATCTTAACTGAAATTGAAGCCCCTTCAGGTCATATCATTAAAAAAGCTGATACTGTAGTTAATGTTGAAGATTTTGGTGCTGATCATTCAGTAACGAAAACGATTGTGAATCCGAAAGATAAGCCAAAAGAAACAAAAGCTACCATCGAATTAGATAAAACTCTTACAGGACGTGATCTAACAGATGGCGAATTCAGCTTTGAATTGTACGAGGGTGCTAACAAGCTTCAAACTGTTACAAACAAAAACGGAAAAGTAACATTTGCACCAATTGGGTACACCGAAGAAGGTGAACACACATACACTGTTAAGGAAGTAGCTGGAAATACCCCAGGTATTACCTATGACAAGACTGATAAACAAGTAACTGTTAAGGTGAAAAAAGATGGCGACAACCTGAAAGCAGATGTGGCTTATCCAGACAATAAAACCTTCTCAAATACTTATACGGCTCCTCAACCAGCAAAAGCTAAAATTTCAGCTAGCAAGATTTTAGAAGGTGCTGAATTGAAGAATGGCGAATTCAATTTCCAATTGTTGGATGAAACCGGAAAAGTTCTTCAAACAAAACAAAATGCTGCAGATGGTACGGTAACCTTTGATGACATTTCATATTCATCAGAGGACGCAGGAAAAACTTTCCACTACACGATCAAAGAAGTCATTCCTGAAAGCAAAACAAAAGGAATGACCTACGATGAAGGAAGTATTGATGCGACCGTAACTGTCACAAAAGATGATGCAAGCAATACACTCAAAGCTTCTGTGGCATATGGTGATAAGAAGTCATTCACTAACAAATTGGTAACAACTTCCATTCCACCAACTCCTCCGACGGTTGACAAACCTGAATTGAAACTCTACAGCATCCAATTGCACAAAGTGAATCAAGAAGGGAAAGCTCTTGCAGGTGCTGTATTTGGTCTCTTTGAAGCCGATGGTACGACTCCTGTAGCAAACCCTTATGGAGAAGGACAAGCAACTGCTACTTCATCAGATGAAGAAGGTAAGAAAGGTCTTGTAACCTTTATAGGATTAGAAGCAAAAGATTATGTGGTGAAAGAACTTACTGCTCCAGAAGGATATCAACTATCAACAGATGTGATTAAAGTTTCTACTAGCGAGTTGAAAGCTGCGACTAACCTCGTCGTAGACAAAGGAACAGTGGTCAACAAACCATTCACTTCAATTCCACCAACTCCTCCGACTGTTGACAAACCTGAATTGAAACTCTACAGCATCCAATTGCATAAAGTGAACCAAGAAGGGAAAGCTCTTGTTGGTGCCGTATTCGGTCTCTTTGAGGCAGATGGTACGACTCCTGTATCGAACCCTTATGGTGCAGGTCAAGCGACTGCAACTTCTGATGCGAATGGTCTTGTAACCTTTACAGGATTAGAAGCAAAAGATTATGTGGTGAAAGAA
>NZ_KV811492.1:21350-43686 GCF_001813105.1 Streptococcus sp. HMSC072C09
TAGAAGCAAAAGATTATGTGGTGAAAGAACTTACAGCTCCAGATGGCTACCAGTTATCAGATGAAGTCATCAAAATCTTAGCTAGTGATTTGGTTGTTTCAAATAGTGTAGTGGATAAAGGAAATGTCGTTAACAAACCATTTACTTATATCCCTCCAACTCCTCCAACTGTTGACAAACCCGAGTTAAAACTTTACAACATCCAATTGCATAAAGTGAATCTAGTAGGTCAAGACCTTGCAGGTGCTGTATTTGGTCTCTATGAGGCAGATGGTGTGACACCAGTTGCCAACCCATATGGCGAAGGCCAAGCGACTGCTACATCCGATACCAATGGTCTTGTTTCCTTCACTGGATTGGAAGCAAGAGATTATGTTATTAAGGAGTTGACAGCGCCAGCTGGCTACCAATTATTAACGGATGTTATTACTGTATCTGCTAGCGAATTAAAAGCTGCACCTAACCTTGTAGTAGACAAGGGGACAGTTATAAACTATCTAACACCACCAAACACACCACCAAACACACCACCAACTCCGCCTACTACACCACCAACTCCGCCTACTACACCACCAACTCCGCCTACTACACCGTCAACAGACAAACCAAAAGGAGATAAACCTTCTGGAAGTCAACCAAAAGAAGATAAGAAACATACCCTTCCTTCTACAGGTGAAACAGTAAGTGCTGGACTTGTTGCAGCAGGACTTGCGCTTGCAGGAGCTGGAAGCATGCTCGTTGCCAAAAAACGCGACGAATAATTCTAAAACAGGTTTTCATCTAGCATTGCTAGATGGACCTGTTTTTTTATTGATGACCGTCCTGTTTTCTGATCTTATTTCCAGTATTTTTGCGTCCTTTCTAAGACACAAAAAAGAGATCGGCTCAAGTCCAACCTCTAATTTCATTATAATTCCTGTAATAAATAACGGAAGAGTTCTAAATTCCCTTTTTCTTCATTGACCAAGTATTCTGGATGCCATTGCAAGCCCATAATGCGATGACCATCTACAGCTTCAATGGCTTCGATGGTGTGATCGCGCGGATCAAAGGCGGTCGCACGGAAATTCGGTGCGAGATCCTTGATACTTTGACGGTGCACGGAATTAATCCGACTGGCCTGACCAAAGAGTTGTTCCACCACACTGCCTTTTTTAGTCTGGATAGAATGGGAAGTCCCAAACGGAAGTCCTTGCCAATGCCCTTCGATCTCTTGGTTGAGTGTTCCTCCAAAAGCCACATTGATCAACTGAACCCCACGGCAGATTCCTAGAACCGGTTTGTTTTGGCGTACTGCTTCCTTCAGTAGGGCAAGCTCAAATTGGTCCCGTTCGATATTGTAATCATCACTTTCGATGGTTTTTTCTTCGCCATAGAGACTAGGATCGACATTTTGGCCTCCACTTAAGATCAATTTGTCAATCGTTTCAACATAGTCCTTAACTAAGGAAGGATCCCCCATCGGGATGACCATTGGAAGTCCACCTGCTTGACGAATCCCTTCCGCAAACTGACTAGATACAGAGGAATGAAGGTTTTTCCCTTCCGGGTCCACCGGACAGAGATTAGCGGATACTCCAACAATTGTTCTGCACATATTCATTCCTCCTTCATTTTTACTAATACTTATGTTACCACCCATTAGTGATAGTGTCTAATATGTATTTTTTAAAACCGTGATAGATTTTATTTATCACCCTCACCTTCCTCACAAAACAATTGATGATCATACAAGTTTTTTTACCTATATTATGTTAAAATAGAGAGGAAAATAGAATCGTCCTTCAAGGCACACATTCGGCCGTTTCGAAGGCGCAAGCGCTAGATTTCTAGCCTTGTTGAAAATAGACATAGAAATGGAAGATACAATGGAAAAACAAACCGTTGCAGTATTGGGTCCTGGTTCATGGGGAACAGCCCTTTCACAAGTCCTCAATGATAACGGCCATGAAGTCCGTCTCTGGGGAAATATCCAAGAACAAATCGATGAAATCAATACCGCTCATACCAATCAACGCTATTTCAAAGATATCGTTATTAGCGAAGACATCACTGCTACGACTGATTTGAAAGCAGCTTTGGACGGTGTGGACGCTATCCTCTTTGTCGTTCCTACAAAGGTGACCCGTTTGGTGGCGAAACAAGTCGCTGAAACACTGGATCACCCTGTAACAGTCATGCATGCTTCTAAAGGGCTAGAACCTGGTACACACGATCGAATTTCTCAAATCCTTGAAGAAGAAATTCCTGCTTCTCTTCGCAGCGAGGTGGTGGTCGTTTCTGGACCTAGTCACGCCGAAGAAACTATCGTACGGGACATCACCCTCATTACAGCTGCCTCAATAGATTTAGAAGCCGCACGTTATGTTCAAGAACTCTTTAGCAATCACTACTTCCGCCTCTACACCAATACCGATGTTATCGGAGTGGAAACTGCTGGAGCCTTGAAGAATATCATTGCTGTCGGAGCTGGGGCCCTGCACGGTCTTGGTTATGGTGACAATGCCAAAGCAGCTATCATCACGCGCGGTCTCGCTGAAATCACGCGCCTTGGTGTTAAGCTAGGAGCTAGCCCCTTGACCTATAGCGGTTTGTCTGGGGTTGGTGACTTGATCGTTACCGGTACTTCTGTTCACTCTCGCAACTGGCGAGCTGGGGATGCTCTCGGACGTGGCGAAAAATTGGAAGATATCGAAGCCAACATGGGCATGATCATTGAAGGGATCTCTACGACCAAAGTCGCCCACGAGCTGGCCCAAGAACTGGATGTCTATATGCCAATTACACAAGCCATTTACCAAGTCATCTATGAAGGGAAAGATATCCGCGAAGCCATCCACCACATGATGAGCAATGAATTTAAAGAAGAAAATGAGTGGAAATAAGTCAACCACCCTAACATCAATCCTACCTTTTAGAAAGGAAACCGCATGACTAAAGTTAGAAAAGCAGTCATTCCTGCAGCTGGCTTAGGGACCCGCTTCCTCCCAGCTACCAAAGCTCTGGCAAAAGAAATGTTGCCAATCGTTGACAAACCGACGATCCAATTTATTGTAGAAGAGGCTCTGAAATCTGGAATTGAGGAAATCCTTGTCGTAACAGGGAAGGCCAAACGTTCGATCGAAGACCATTTCGACTCTAACTTCGAATTGGAATACAATCTCGAGCAAAAAGGCAAGACTGACTTACTCAAGTTGGTCAATGATACAACAGCGATCAATCTTCATTTCATCCGCCAAAGTCACCCTCGAGGTTTAGGGGACGCTGTTCTTCAAGCCAAGGCCTTTGTTGGAAACGAGCCTTTTGTCGTTATGTTGGGAGATGATCTGATGGACATCACTAATGATGATGCCTTGCCATTGACCAAACAATTGATGAACGACTACGATGAAACCCATGCGTCAACCATCGCTGTGATGGAAGTCCCTCACGAAGAGGTTTCTTCTTACGGTGTGATCGCACCTCAAGGAGAGGGCATCAATGGTCTCTATAGCGTTGAAACTTTTGTCGAAAAACCAGCTCCAGAAGATGCACCAAGTGATCTCGCCATCATTGGCCGCTATCTTTTGACTCCAGAGATCTTTGACATTCTTGCAAATCAAGAACCAGGTGCTGGTAATGAAATTCAATTGACGGATGCGATCGACACCCTCAATAAGACCCAACGAGTCTTTGCACGTGAATTTAAAGGCCAACGCTACGATGTAGGTGACAAGTTTGGTTTCATGAAGACATCGATTGATTATGCTTTGAAGCATCCACAGGTTAAAGATGATCTCAAACAATACATCATTGATCTTGGAAAACAATTAGAAGAATCTGAGAAAACTGCAGACTAATCATTCACAAATCAAAGAATACAAAAAGACTGGCCATATAATGTAAGGGATTTGCTACCTTACAATGGTCAATCTTTTTTTCGTAAAAAAGAGGCTGGATAAAAATCCGGCCTCTTTTGTTTCATTGGACTTGGTCCAATTCACATTTTAATTCTTATTGTTTAAGGATGAACATTGTAAGAATAGTTTGTATTTGAGTAAGTTTCAATTTCACCTGGATTGAAATTAGATCCGAAGCGATTATTGTTGTTTACACTATTTCCTGCTACAGGAGCTTCAGTTGGAGCTTGAACTTTTTCTTCTGGCTTCACAGGAGTCTCTACTTTAGGAGATACAACTGGTTGTTTCTCCTTGTTAGCAGCATAGCCAAAGCGATTGTTTGGATTTCCTTCTGCATTAGCAGGAATATCACGTGTAGAAGATGTTGCTACATAATTTGGCGCTGGGATGTAAACTTTGTTCGCATCTTCACGGATTTGTGGTTTTTCTGGAACCGTTGGTGTGTCTGGTTTCTTAGGTTCTTCAGGATCTTTATAGTTATCTGGTTTAGAAGCACGATAAGGATCAGACTTACGTCCAGCTGCCTCTAATTGTTTTTCCATTAATTTTTCATAATCTTTGAAGTGTTGGAAGAGACGATCAGACAATTCAAGGGCATCTTTTGTCACCTTATCTTCAGCAGCTTTTGCAGCTTCAGGTTGATCTTTCAACGCATAATATTCAATATCTTTCTTCTCTTGATCAACAATAAATTGTTTTTCCAGAGCTTTCCAGTGATCTTGAACTGTTTTTCCAAAGACATCTTGGTTATTGATCGCCATGTTGTCAATGTGCCATACTGTCCAATACCATGAATTTGGATCATAAGTTGCTGTTTGAGGTTTGAAGGCTTCGTAAGTATCTTTTAGATTACCATAGAATGGAACATAAGGTGTGTTCCGAGATGGTCCCATACCAAGCCATAAAGTACCACCAAATGATTTTGGAAGTTTTGGATTGATTTGGTAGACATGGGCATCAATAACGTTTTCATTTCCTAAAGCATACTTGTATTGGTCTTTACGAACAGCATCATTGCTACCATTATCACCTTGTTTCTTCACTCCAATTTGATCGTCCGGTACGAAGCGACCATTTAAGTGTTCAAAGCGATTCCGTTGCATAGCAAAGGCATCTTCTAAAGTAAATTTCTTATTTGGATCAGTTGGAGAACGGAATAGTTCGTATTCGTCATCCTCGTAAGTCACTTTCGATTTTGGATCCAAAAGGGTGATTCCTGCGTAAGTACGTGAACGGTCTCCTTCAGCATATTTTTCTGGTCCATAAGATTTAGCGATATGGAAGTTACCATCTTTATCTGTCTTGTAGTTACCAGATTCTTTAGCTACTTTTTCGACATCTTTCGAAGCGATCACATTTTCCTTGTCATTCAAATCTACATGACCAAGGTAGTAGGTATTGGCAAAGACTGCATATTTGTCTTCTGGGACTTTAACAGCTACATATTGGTGACCAGAAAGAATTTCCATATACCAAGTTTCTTTTTGGTCCGCAATAACAACTGTATTCCCCTCAGCTGAACCTTTTTCTTCAATGACTTTCGCAAGTAATTCGATTCCTTCACGAGCAGATTTTGCACGAGGTAAAATTACATCAAGCATGGCAGCTTCTGGGAGACCGTTTTCTGTCAATGGGTCAGTCTTCAAGACTTTTTTGTTTGGAATGGCTGTAACAGTTGAGGTCATAGAAACGCCGGCTTCGTTAAATCCATGTTCCCCAAAGGCACCGTTACTACCATCTCCACGAGCAGAGTCATAAGTCGCTGTGTATTTCATTTCACTGGCAGCATGTGGATAGGTAAAACCATTAGATTCGTCTTCCAGTTGATCCCCTTCCTTATAGTTCTTCGCATCAACAACTACAAAGTTTTTGTTGTGCTTTCCACCATTTGGATAGTAAGGGTAGTCTTCTGTCCGACCAAAGAGAGTGGTCCCATCCTTGGTCAATTGGCGACCAATGATAAAGCCACAACAGGCTTGAACGGCTTGAACTGGTAGGAGCAAAAATGTCATTGCTACCAATGAAAGTTTAAACAACCATTTCTTCATGGCAAATCTCCTTTTCGAATGTCCCTTTTAAAAAAGGCACTATTCCTGATTTTTTATACTCCTAGTCTACCTCTTTTTAGTTATTTTTGCAAACGCTTACCAGACTTGTTTTTATTCTATTTTTTCCTAAATTATCTTTCTATCAACTCATTTCTATGTAAATTATATATATTTATTGAGATTTCAAACAATTTTCTGTTAGTTTACGATTGCACTACATTTTTTAGGAAAAAAAGAGAGTGGGACAGAAATCGGTAATTCGTTAGAATTCGATTTCGTCGTCCCACCTCTGCACAGTTGAGTAGGGCTGTAAAAGCTGATGAAATCAGCGTAGTAGAGCCCACTCAACCACTGCGTCTTGCTCGACAACCTAAAAATAATTGAGAGGCTAGGACTTTTGTCCCAGTCTCTTCTTAAAATAGATTCAAGATTTTACCTAAGAAATAAAGCAAAAGTAAGAGATAAGATAGGGCAGCACTCATCTGATAGGTTCGGTTCATAAAACGAGCTTCCCCTCTTACTGGAAAGACATAAGCCAACATGACCCCAGCTACTAAACCACCGATGTGCCCCGCCATACTGATTCCTGGCATGAAGCTAAAGATCAAATTGACCACAATCAAGCTGGTATAGGACTGACTCAAATGGCGAATATAGGGACTTTGGACAATAAAACGCAAAGCACCAATGGTCCCAAACAGTCCAAAGAGGGCTGTAGAAGCTCCTGCCGCAATCACATCTGGCGTAAAAATAGCAACAAAAACATTGCCCATCATTCCTGATAAGAGATAAAGAGCTAAGAAAGCCTTCGATCCAAAGAGATCTTCTGCCAGACGTCCCAAGTAATAGAGGGTGATCATATTGAGCACAAAATGTTCTAGGCCGATATGAACAAATGTAGCTGTCACGATTCGCCATAACTGGCTTGGATCAGCTTCCACAACTTCTCCGATAATCCCACCGCTATAGTAAACAGCAGCACCCGTTTGGTAGTCACTTCCAAATCGGATAAACATGGAAAGAAAGACTGCCGTTGTGACGAGCAATAAGATGCTGGTCACAGGATAACGACGATCAAAGAGCAACTTCATAGACTAGCACCTCCTGAACTGCCTGATCAAACGTATCTGGCTGGAACTCCTTCTGCTGGATGGAATAAATCGTACTAACCGTTTTTCCAGTAAAATCTTCCAAATAACGATCATAATAGCCACCACCATAACCAATTCGGTAGCCTTTTGACTGGAAGACCACGCCTGGTACATGGATCAGATCAATCTCTGACTGATCCACAAGCTTTCCTTTTTCATTGGGCTCCAGCAAACCAAAGCGTGTCTTTTCCAAAATGTCAGGATCGTATTCCACAAATTCCATCCGCCCTTGTGGATAGGTACGGGGAACACAGACGCGTTTTCCAAGTTGAAGAGCAGCTTGGATCAAGCCAGCTGTGGAAACTTCATGGCCAAAAGACAGATAGGTCGCAAGGGTCTTTGCCTCCTGAAAAGCTGGTAACTCCAAGAGGCGCTGAGTCAGCTCTTCATCTGCTTGAGTTTTTATAGTTTGCGGCAGTGCTTTCATAGCTGCAATGGTTTCTTTTCGTAGTGTTTTCTTCATTCCCTACTCCTTTTGTCTAGCTTTTATTGTATCATTTTTTAGGAAAGATCCGAACAGTTTTTTTACAACAAAGAAAAAATCCAACTCCAGACGGAGTTGAATCATTCCTTTATTGGTTGGCCTTCATTTTCAAAAATTTACCAATGTTTTCCACAGCAAAGGGAAGGGCTGCTTCATTTGGGCTCATCTTCGGATGGTGCAAGGCATAAGGGGTATCAATCCCCAGCCAGAACATGACACCCGGGACTTTGCTCAAGAGAAAGCCGAAGTCTTCTCCTGTCATCGCAGGCAGAATATCAATCAGGTTCACGTCTTTCTCAGCTGTGAAAAAGTCCATGAGTTCTTTGGCCAATTCTGGTTGGTTTTCCACAGGCAGGTAGCCCCCTTGCTTGAGTTCCAGGTTCAATTTCACATCAAAGGCTGCTGCAACTCCTTCTGCAATGGCTTTGACCCGTTTTTGAGTCAAAAGGTTCATCTCCATGGTCAAGGTCCGAATGGTCCCATGAAGGAAGGCTGTCTCAGCAATTACATTATTGGTTGTTCCTGCATGCATGGAACCAAAGGTCACCACAGCCCCTTCAATCGGATCGACATTTCGACTCACGACCGATTGGACTTGGGTAATGAAGTAAGAGGCTGCTACAAGAGCGTCATTGGCCTCATGTGGAAAGGCGGCATGCCCTCCCTTTCCTGTAAAGGTGATCTTGACTTCACAGGTCCCCGCAAAAAGGGTACCCGTATTGGTCGCAATGTCCCCCACCTTCAAATCAGGGCGCACATGCAGACCATAAAATTCATCAGGGAGCCAGTCGCCAAAAGCATTGTCCTTATACATGAGCATTCCACCAGCCTCATTTTCTTCAGCTGGTTGGAAGAGAAAGAGCAGGTTATTTTTTGGTTGCACTTGAACCAGTTGATCCAAAAGTCCAAGGGCTGTCGTCATGTGCATATCGTGACCACAAGCATGCATCCGTCCTTCGTGCTTGGAGGCAAAATCAAGGCCCGTTTGTTCCACGATCGGTAAGCCATCGATATCTGTCCGCCAACCAATGGTTTTTTCAGGAGCAGACCCATGGAGATAAACCAGGATCCCGGTCCGCCAAGTCCGTTGCTCTACAAATTCCTTGCCCGCTGTGATCTCTGCGATTCTCTCTAAGAGGTAGGCTTGGGTTTCAAACTCTTCCAAGCCAATTTCAGGGATTTGGTGCAAATCCCGTCTGATTTTGATTAAATCCAATGTCATCGTCGTCTTCTTTCTATTAGAATAGAGGCCTTGCGGCCTCTACTATCAATATCTTATAAATTACGCAAGGCGTCTTCGAGTGCTGTTTTTTGTTGTGTTTTTTCATCGATTTCCTTGATGATACGAGCTGGGACACCAGCTACAACCACATTTTCAGGGACATCTTGAGTAACGATAGCGCCAGCGGCAACGACAGAACCGTTCCCTACTTGAACCCCTTCAATCACAACTGCATTGGCACCGACCAATACATTGTCACCGATCCGAACAGGCTCAGCAGAAGCTGGCTCAATGACACCCGCAAGAACGGCACCTGCACCGATGTGGCTGTTTTTACCAACTGTTGCACGGCCACCAAGGATAGCCCCCATATCAATCATGGTTCCTGCACCGATTTCAGCACCGATGTTGATGACAGCACCCATCATCACGACAGCATTGTCTTCGATAGTTACTTGGTCACGGATAATAGCACCTGGTTCGATACGCGCATTTAGATAGCGCTTATCCAGCAAGGGAACAGCTGAATTCCGACCATCTTGTTCCACCACATAATCCTTGTTCTCCGTTAAGTTGGCAAGAAGGGGCTCGATATCTTTCCAGTCACCGAACAAAACATTGCCAAGCTTGGTAACAGAAGCAGGAACAGCCGTTGCCAATTCCCCTTCAAAGGTTACTTTCACATTTGTTTTCTTTTCTGCATTTCCAATAAAAGCGATAATTTCTTGAGCAGACATTTTTTGTGCAGTCATGAGATTCTCCATTCATTTCAATTAAAGGTATCCATATTATACCACAATCCTAGTGAGATGAACACCTAAGGCGACGTGCTTGTAGCCGAATCCTTCAGGCCTGTCATTTCACTAATGGTGCGATTGCTTCCAAAGTGAATCGTAACTAAATGCGCATCAGAAAGTTTGTAGTAAAAGATTAAGAAGGACTCTGAACTCATCATACTCGACCAAGAAACACGGTTAGGAATTCCTACGGTATTCACAAGATCTGAATAGCTGGTTCCTATTTTAATATTGGCAAAATCCTCTCTGTTCAAACTGCCATTTTTATTGGCTAATCGCTCACTGTTTAGGTTCTCAAAATCAAGAGAAGATAAACGGTCACCAACAATATTTGAAAGTAAAACTGTTACGGAAGAAGGAGAGCCTTCCGACTGATAATCCAATTGTGTCATAAAAGGACTGACACCACCTTCTTGGTAGGTTTCTTCCCCACCACTAGCCTTCCCCAGTACAGCTACCACATCCTGCGGAGACAGATAAGTTGAAGAGGTACGGCCTTGATCCTCCTCACTTAAACCAGGAATCAGGGAAATCGCCTTCTCATAGGTCACTTGAAACTGAAATTCACCTTCCGGTGCAATCAAGGTACTCGTACCACTCTTCAAAGTTTCCTTTCTGGTTCCATAAGACTGGCCAGGACTTCCGTATTCACTAGTAGTAGAAGAAGGAGCTTCCTTACTATGGATACCTCCTGAAGCCAGATAGGCAAATAAGCCCAGCATGGCCAATAATCCAAAAAAGGCTGCTAGCGAAGACCCTTCACTCTTAGAGGAAGGAGAGTAGGTTTTCGTCCTATCCGATTGGGAGTCTAGTACCGTTTGTCTTGGTTCTGAATGCCTGCCTCCCCCTATTGAAGCCAGGTCAGCTTCTGAAATCAAGCGACTCCCACCCTGGTGCTCTACTCTTTCCTCGCCCTTAGGAAACTGCTCTATTGCATCTTGTGTTGGTGGTTGTGATGTTAGCGGTCTGTCAGGCGAGTCTTCAAGCAATACTTCCTTTTGCTCATCTATAGCTTTCTCAGTACCAAGCGCCGGTTGGTTTTTTGGCTCCTCTACTTGCTTCACTGGTTCAGGAAAAACGGAGGACTCTATCACTTCTGTTTCTTTTAGGAGCGTATCTTCCAGCCATTCATCCCTATTTTCAATGCTCTGGTTGGTTGAAGTGGAACTTTTCACTAGACTAGTTTCTTCTTCTAGCTGGCGTTTCGCAAATCGACTCTTGTGTTCATTTCGTAGGTGGGACCAGTCTTTCTTTCCCATTGTTCCCTCCTTATTATTCTATGGCAAATTCATTCGGGCTAACTGTTTTTACTGTGCTGTAGGTGTCGAAGAAGAAGCTGGTGTGCTCGCTTCCACTTTAGGTGTGATATCCTTGATGGTTTGCCGGCTATCAAATTGGATTTGAACCGTTTGGGAATCAGCCAATCGATAAGTAAAGGTCGGTGCTTCACCGTAACCTAAAAATCCGGACACATCTACCTCATCTGGAATCCCCACCGAATTAAGCAAATCTAAATAAGGCATCCCAACTTTGATATTAGTAAAATCGTCCTTCGTTAAACTGCCATTCTTATTTGCAAAACGATCACTTTTTAAGTGTTTCAAACTTAAAAGAGAAATCCTGTAATAGGCACCCATTTTTTCAAGGAGAACCTTCCCATATGCATCATCTGATTGGTAATCTAAGGTCAGCAAAAAAGGACTTGAACTGCTGTCACTATACGATGCCTCTCCTCGGGTTGCTTTACCTAATGCTGCAACGATATCTTTGGGATCCACAGTTCCAAAAGATGTCTTTTTGTCATCCACTGCAAAATCAGGAATGAGAGACATGGCTTTTTCATAGGTTGTCTCAAATTGAACTTCCTTAGCAGATGCGACATAAGAACTATTTTCACTATTTAGATATTCTTTTCTGATACTATTCCGTGAAAAACTGTCAGCTCCATTGCTTGAGGAAGATGAAGAAAGATCCTTGTTGCCTGTGTTTTGAAGTACGAATACAAAAGCTACTAACAAGGCGAACCACCCAAAAAATCGCAAAAGCGAACCAATCCCCTCTTTTGAGGAAGAAGGGGAAGACTCCATCATATCTGAATGGCTACTAGTATCCTGATGATTGTCCATCCCTAATGAAGCCAGATCGGCTTCTGAAATCAAGCGGCTCCCACCCTGGTGAGAGGAAGCTGCCTTGATGTCTGTCCGTTGATCGTCCAATGATATCTCCCTTCTTATACTAACACTAATTTCTTGCCTTTTTTCTTGAATTCCATCACCACTTCTGGCTGCCCTGCTACCTGGTAAGTCGCGCGATAGCCCATACCGCCATCTGGCATTTCCCCCCAGACCAAGCGTTGAGGATTTCCTAGTTGCTTAATAAGCTGGGCGAATTCTGTACCTTTTTTCTCTTTTTCAGTAGTGATTTCTTTCTCACTGCTTGCTTTTTCTTTTGCATCCAACAAATTCGTCGCATCCACTGTCGTCAAGCGATACCCCTGGTCTTTTTCCTGTTCAAACCACAAGGTTACACTTTTCTTGCCCTGATCGGTTTGCTTAGCCGCATAAGTCAAGACAAGAACGGTTTTATCCCCTTGAGCTGTCTTTGTGTAGCGAACTTTTTGGGCTTTTCCCCATTCAGTCACAACTGTTTCCAAGCGGGTTCCTGGTTGCTGAGTCTGCTTAAGACGAACTTTCAAATTCGCCACAGCTTCGATGGTCCATTTAAACTGCTTGATTTCTTGTTCCTTGCTGACCAAATTCTGATAATCCTTTGGCTGGAAACGAGTCAGTGTTTGGTCCTCCTTGGTATCGGTTCCTTGCTCTTGCACCTGGATGCTTGCAATCGCAAGTAACACTCCTAAAACAAAACACAAAAACGGCAGCAAGAGTTCTTTTCGATTCTTTTTCATCCACTCGATCATCTGCTTCACCCCTTCTTCGTCAACCGATACTGACCAGTCTGGTCGCGTTCAAAAGTCAAAGAGACCAGTCCATCTGTCACCTGATAAGACAGGGCTAAGACTTGCTTGTCCTTTGCAGAGGTCAAACTAAGAGAATTGGGAAGACCTGATTTTTTCAAAATATCTTCTACTGCTGTCCCCTTTTCCTTTTTTCCATCTAGCGTCTGATAGCCTGTAAAATCTGCTAGTTTTAAATTCTTTTTGCTCTGATAGTGAGCCGACTTGGGTGCAAATCCTTGAATCGAGCTCAAATAAAAGGTATCATCCTGCTTTTGAAATTCTATGGTATAAGGATAAATCCCCTGCACAGGAGTCCCATAACCTAGCTGGACTTGCGCTCCAAAACTCGTATCTTCTTGTGTAAAACTCGCTGCTTTTCCAATTTTTTTGACGAATGCAGATAAAGTCACCCAATTTTTTTGTGTCTTTCCTTCTTCCCTTACAAGCTCCAATGATAACAAGTCTTCTAAAGCCGGCTCTTTGGAAGAAGACGCAACAAATTGCTGGCTATCTTCGTGCATGCGAGACAAACTCAACAAGCGATCTTTGGGCAAGGTTTTCACTGGATGAATTATAAACACCAAGCAAACACCAACCATAAAAGCCAGCAAAGCACTTGCAGCTTTTTGGAGGATCCGCTTATGACGTTCTATCCACTGTTTCATTTCTTCCATCCTTCATGCTCTTTCTATTCAAACTCTTTCTATTGTATAGAAAATTAGCGTATTTGTCTCGTCTTATCCCAAAAAAGAGGCGCTTGCCTCTTTCTTGTCTGATCCTTTTAGTAGCTGTCTTTACTGCTCAAGAGAAAATCTCCATTTTCTTGGCGAATAAAGGTCAAATCCACGTAGTCCCCATTTTTCTTTTGGAAGTCCATGACCAATTCTATCTCGTCTGAATCATCAGATGAACTCACCGTCAGATTGACTGCATCACCGTATTTTTCTAAAAGCTCTTTGTAAGAGGTTCCTCCAGCACCGGTCTCACTATTTCCAACTTTGAATCCATCTGCAAAGTTGTCCTCAACCGTAAGATTTTTCCCAAATTGATTAAATTCAAATTTGACAAGCTGGAATTCTTTCCCTTTCTTAGAGTAAGTCGCTTTGACCTCTTTATTATAAGAGTTATCATCCCAAAATAATTTCAATTCTCCACTTTCAAATTGAACGGAGCTAGCTTTCCCATAAGCTTCAATCATTTCCTCAGGAGTCTCCCCAGCATCACTTCCTGTTAAAAACTGAAGTTGCTCGATATCAGACTGTTTCCAGCTAAAATCAACTTCCGCGTCTTCTGCGGTCAATTGATCCAAATCGATATTGGAAGACGAACCAGACTGGTTACCTGACCAAGAAGTCTGCTTTCTAGATGATGACGTGCTAGGGCTAGCATGACCAATCAAATAGCCACTGACTCCACCGATAAGAAGCCCAACTAAAATCCCAAGGGCAAAACGAATCGCCTTCTTGTCCGCAGTATCCATCGGTCTTCCAACAGGAGAAAGAGGAGCTTGTGGAATAGGTGTCTCAGGAACAGGCACTGTTTGCGGACCAATTGGTTCAGCTGCCATATTTTGAGGAGCTTGAGGTGCAGGTTGGAATGGAGGAGTCGGTTGGGGAGCAGCAACTACATCCGGATGTTCTCCAACAGTTGCTTCATCCACCTTTGGAAGCTCCACCGTTTCTGAAATAACTGGCTCGTTTGCCTCTTCTTTCATTGCTTCCGTCTCCGTCACTGAAAGGCCACTAGCTTCTGGAACGACCAAGTCTTCGGCTTCTTCTTTTGGGACAAAGGCTGGCGCAGCCACATCAAATTGAGGCGCACCCTCTACGGGAGTATGTTTCATAAATTGTTCTTGATCTTTCTCGGACATTTCGAATTCTCCTTTTTATTCTTCTCTTCTACTATAACATAAAACCAAGCAAGGACCAACTCCTGTCTGGATGGACTAAAAAAGATCGGAGAGATATCCGACCTTTTAGATGCTTATCTTAAAATTTCTTGCGAAGGGAGACAATAGCAATCCCTGCAAGTGAGAGCAAGCCCAATGTTGCCAAAACGACACCTGTTTCTTGACCTGTTTTTGGCAATAAACGGCCAACTACAGATTTGCTTGAGTCGCTTGAATGTGAGGAAGAACTAGAAGAAGAGCTTGAGCTCGATGAAGAAGTTGAACTTGAGGAGCTTGAAGATGAGCTGCTTGAAGATGAGCTCGATGAGCTACTTGAGCTTGAAGACGAACTACTTGAGCTACTTGAACTAGAAGATGAGCTACTTGAGCTTGAGGATGGGCTTGTTGTACTTGGTGAAGTCGACCCATCTGTACCAGGGCTTTTATAGCCTGCAATGAAATTACGATAAATTGGGTTGGAACTTTCAAGTGAATCCACCATCAAGCGTCCTGATCCATCGTAAGCAAGGGACACTGTTACTTCCCCTTCTCCATTATCCAACTGTTTAAAGCGACCATCATCTTTTGTAGTCTGACGAATGTAGAGTTTAACAGTTCCAGAATTCAGTCCAGAGAGATCCACATCATCAAATTCGATCGTCCCATCTGCTGTATTTTGCCCTTTAGCAACTGTCTCTTCTTCGCCACCTTCAGATTTGTAGATCAATGCAAATTGGTAGGCTCCCGCATCATGCGCACTTTCTTTCTTGCCTTCACGCGCTCCCACTACATCGACACGACCTGTTTTCAATTTCAAAGAAAGCTGATTCGATTCGAAACCTTCATATGTTGGTTTTTGAACAAGGTCTAGCTGACCATTTTTGTACTCATAAACCGCAGCTTTTGTATTCGCAGATACTGGTTGGGCAATTGCCATTCCACCAAGCATAGATGAAAGTAACAAGAATTTAGCCAAGTTCTTTTTCATATTTTCATTCCTTTTTCAATTATTTTCATTCACCTTTCATTTTATAATATGAAACAACAAATGACAACTTTTATGTTCAAATAACTTTTTATATTAAAGGATTTGAGTATAAAATACGTGTCTATAGCTATTGTCTAGCTAGAAACCCTGTATCATCAGTATTTTAGAAATGAGATTAGCAAATGATCGAAAATAATAACTAGTTAGTGTTTTTATAATTGAATCTAAGGGGAAAGTTTATGAAATTACTTTACAAGTAAAAAAAAAACGACCTCTTGCGAAGTCGTTCGGGTACAAACGAGAATATATGGACCTTCCTTTTTAAAGACCGATTTCCTTTCTAATCTTCATCTCCTTTTAAAGCCAAACGATAATCCCCATCTGCTTGCTGGATAAATTTTAATTTATATTCATCTTCATCTGATCCAGATGACTTAAAACGGATTTCCATTTCATTCGTAATGGCCTTAGTTTTATAGTCCTGGTCTGCTCTTATCGAAATAGAGGATGGGGTATTGCTACTAAGAACTTCTTTATAAGATATTCCATCCTTCCCTGTTTTGGGATCTCCTACTTTCAATTTATCATAATCATCGGTCGCCATTGGATTGGCATCCGCTGTGTCATAATCTTCTGAGAAATATAGATTGCGTAGATAATAATGACCATCTATTTTCATAAAGGTCAGATTCATCTCGTTAGCGGTCTTATAATCGGTGCTTTCTTCATCTGTATCGTCCCTCTCGAGTTTGCCCCATTCTAACTCAACAGTTGTCCCATTAAATGAACCTTTTAAAGCTTTCCCATACTTCTTTACGACCTCTTCGATAGACATCGCATCCTCTTTGTCATCGTAGGTAGCGAATTTCAAGTCTCCGAGATTTGAAATATCCCAATCAAATGCTGTCTCTTTTGGGTCTATATAGCGAGAAGATATATCGCGTTTTGAGACTGTACTATCTGCAGTGGTATGTAAACGGGGATAAGCTTTCTTGGTTACGGCATTCACACCAAAAGAATGGCCAATAATAAGACCAATCACTAATCCTAAAACAATTGACCCAATCACACATCCAATGAACAAGCCCTTTCCGCTTTTTTGAGGGCCAGGATTTACTGGTACACCAAAGGGTACCTGTGTTTGATTTATACTCATCTCTCTTCTATCCTCCTCTTAATTTAGTTCCGCACCAATATAGCGAAATTCTCCATCAGGCTGTGCTAAAAATTTCAAAACTTTAAAATCCCCATCAACCTCACAGAGTACTGTAGCCACTACACGTGTAGACTTAAATGTTTCCCCATTGGCAGTTAGTTTGCGCTCTGTCCCAATTTCGACGGTTTTTCGATGTTTTTTCAAAAACTCAGATAATCTTGTCCCACCTTGCCCTGTCTGCTTGTTTCCTTTTTTCAGACTTCGAAATTCCTTTTCAGTCAAGGCGCGATTGCTCGAGGCATCATCGCTATCATCATCATCCTCTGGATTTTTATGCTCATACAATTCATCTAATTCCGTCACGGACACACTTTTTAAATAATAATTGCCATCGACTTCGTCAAATCTCATTCTCAAATTCTGATGTTCAGTAGCCTTTGAGTCATTCCAAGTAAACTCCATTGCATTCTTTTTATATTCAACACTGGATGCTAACCCATAGACTTCTACAATCTGATCTGCTGTCAAACCATAACCTTCCCGATTGGTGTAACTCAACAAGCCAAGATCCTTGAAAGTCCATGTGAAAATGACCTTTTCTTTATCCGTTACAAAACCTGCTTTTGTTTCATTTGCTTCGGTCTTTGCACGTTCTAAACGTTTAAATCGTTGCGACTCCTTACTTGTTTGAGAGGATTGTCCCCAAATATATCCGCTCACACCACCGAAAAGCCCACTAATCACAAGCGCTAAAAGTGAAAATAGTACTAATTTTTTCCACTTGTGCTTTGGCTTAGTTGGATAGGACCACTGAGGCGGAAGCATTTGTGGATTTGTTTCTTCAAATGGATAAGCAGGGCCCTGCATTTGAACTCCTCTCACCTGTCCTTCTCCTTGTGGTGTCTCTTGCATCTGTGGCTCTTCCGGCACTGAAAAAGGCTGTTTATCTTCTGTAGTCATACTCTCTCCTTTTGATTCTCTTTGTCTCATTTGATGATCACAGTGAGTGAAAATCATTTGATGAACAAAGTATAAAAATGCTCCTTCTACTATATCATAAATCTCCTGATGGCGCCAATTCATCACTAAATGGGGAAATAGGCACAAAAAAACGACCTCTTGCGAGATCGTTTTATCCAAATGCTGTTACATTCTCAAGTCGGTATTCCCCTTGCTGATTCTTTTTAAATGATAAGGTTATTTTTCTTTGATCAGTTGTAAAGTATAGGATATATATAACTATTTTCCCCTTCATACAGGTTGTTACTGTAACTGTTCTTAGGGATTCCAAACTGGCTTATAGCCTCCATTAACCCAATCCCTTCCTGACCACTTTTAGGCAAATAAGAACGATATTCTTCTAAAGTTTTATTCGCCTTGCCCGCTTGAGCTTT
Organism: Streptococcus sp. HMSC072C09; assembly: GCF_001813105.1. Classification (NCBI taxonomy): domain Bacteria; kingdom Bacillati; phylum Bacillota; class Bacilli; order Lactobacillales; family Streptococcaceae; genus Streptococcus; species Streptococcus sp. HMSC072C09. Next base: position 39,337 of record NZ_KV811492.1, read on the forward strand.
AGTAACTTCAAGATAGACACGCTCGACACGACTTTTTCCTTCAAACTCATTAATAATAATTTTGAAAAAACCCTGTTGGTCAGAAAGCTTATAATAAAAGGTTACCCGTTCTTTCCCCGAGGAATCATAATCAAGTAAACCTGCAAACGCCTTTCCATATTTCTCAATTATTTCTGAAGGCGTTAGCGTTTGCTTCTTTGTAGCATCCATTAGCTCAAAGACTTCATCAACTGAAAAAACTCTTACTTGAGACGGATCAACCCACTCAGAATTTTCTTTTTTCAATATCTGTCCAATTTTTTTATTCTCACTTTTGCACGCTTGAATATTCGAGGAGCTGGTAGAAGATTTCTTTTTTTGATATCTTTCCGAAGATCTTATGATCTTATTTTCGGGTCTATGAACGACTGTTTTTTTATAATACCAGACTCCTATCAGAAAAAATACGAATACAACGATCACTGACAAGAGTACTCGGATTATGTTACGTGAAATCCGAAATCCTATTTGTTTCTTTTGATCTTCAAAAATCGCCCCTTGAGGTCCTTCATCCGAAAATGCACTCGGAAAAGAGTACAGATTCCCATGATTCTTAGACCATTCACGTTGTACTTTTCTTCCTCTTGACATGTCGTACTCCTTAACTTTATTATCTTACCCTACTATAGCATTAAAAACTGTATCACAGTATATATATGTCTTCCCCATTCTAGTCACCAAGTATTTCATGAAATGAATGTTCTATTTACTTTCCTCTTTTGTCGCCAAACAGTAATCTCCGTTTTCTTGTTTATAGAATGTTAGTTTATATATTTTTTTATATGATATTTTTTTAAATTCAATTACCATTTTCGTTTTATTTTCATGAGTGATTTTATCTTGGTCTGCCGACATCATGATAGACCCTGAATGATTATTTTTAAGTACTTCTGAATATGAAACTCCACCTTTCCCGGTTTCTGGATTCCCTACTTTCAGACCGTTATATTTATCGGCAGGCATCTGATCTTTCTCTAAATCATTAGAATTTCTGTCATAATTAATGCTTTTAAGGTAATACCTTCCCTCTGCTTTCTCAAAATAAGCAAATATCATCTCATTAGAACTATTCTCATTAACGTCAGATTTATCAAGGTTTTGCCATATTAACTCAATTTTATCATCATGAATTAATGCCTCTTGAGCTTTTCCATATTTCTCTAAGAAATCATCAATCATGACACCTTGTTTAGGGTTTTCTCGACTCCCAAACTTCAATTCTAAAAGCTGGGATATGTTCCAAGAAAAAGCAGAATCTTTTGGAGCTATAATCTTTTTAGATTGATCACGTATGGAGCGACTATTTTTTGTACGTGTTTTTAGCACAGGATAGGCTTTTTTAGTAATCATATTAACACCTTTAGAATAACCGATAGCCAGCCCTATAATCATTCCTAGCAAAATGTACCCAATAGAAGAAGCAATCCAAAAATCTTTTCCAACTCTTCTAAGTTTATCATTCCACCAACTATTATTTGATTTCATAAGTCGATTTATTTTCATTTTTCATTAATCTCCCTTAGAAGCGTTTCGATCCAATGTAAAGAAATTCTCCATCTGGCTGCGCCACAAATAGAAATGTTTTATAATCACCATCTACTTGATAGGTTACATTCGCAAGCACTCTATTAGATTTATATTCTTCTCCTTCACTTGTTATTTTTTTCTCGGTCTCTATTTCAACGGATGCCCGATGTTTTTTCAAGATTTCTGACAATGGAGTCCCGCCTTTTCCAGTGTTTTTATCTCCTTTCATCAGATTTTGATACTCTTCTGTCGTCAAACGAAATTCATATGCACTATCGTCACTATTTTCTTTTTGTTCTTTAGATATCTTTTGGGAAGATAAGCCATACAAGTCTCGAATGGATACACTCTTTAAATAATAGTTATTATTATATTTTTCAAATTCAAAACTTAAGTCTTGCTGGTTTGAACCGATCAAATTAGTCCAACTTAGACTTAATCCATCTTGATTATATCTAGCTTATGAAGCTAAACCATAATTTTCTACAATCTGATCCGCTGTTAATCCAAGTTTAGATGAATTATTATAACTTAACAAACCTAAATCCTTAAGTGTCCATAAAAAGATGACGTCATTTTTTTTGGATACGAAACCAGTTTTTGTTTTTTTCGCCTCCTCTTTCACTCGAGTTAAGAGTTCGAAACGTTGGGATTCTTTGACTGTCTGAGCAGACTTCCCCCATGCATAACCAGCAATTTTACCAAATAATAAACTAATCACTCCGCATAACATGATGATTAAAGCCAACATTGATAATAAAATTATTTTTTTCCAATTACGTTTGGATCGCATCTCAACAGTTGCCTCTAACTGATCTTTTTGAAGTTCATTGGGAAAAGATTCCTTTATTTGCTCCTCTTCCGGCACTGCAAAAGACTGTTTATCTTCTCTTGTCATACTCTCTCCTTTTTGATTCTCTTTGTCTCATTTGATGATCATAGTGAGTGAAAATCATTTGATGAACAAAGTATAAAAATGCTCCTTCTACTATATCATAAATCTCCTGATGGCACCAATTCATCACTAAATGGGGAAATAGATACAAAAAAACGACCTCTTACGAAGCCGTTTTGTCTATTGATTAAAGACGAGCGTTGAGTTCTGCTCCAAGTTCTTCAAATCCTGGTTTACCAAGAAGGGCAAACATATTTTTCTTGTAGGCTTCAACACCTGGTTGGTCAAATGGGTTGATCGCGTTCAAGTAACCTGAAAGGGCGATGGCCAATTCGAAGAAGTAGATGGCATAACCAAGAGTGAAGGCATCTTGCTCAGGAAGAGTTACGTACATGTTTGGCACGTCACCGTCAGTGTGGGCAAGAAGAACACCGTCAGTTGCTTTTTTGTTTACGAAGTCAACGTCTTTTCCTTGGAGGTAACCAAGTCCATCAAGGTCTTCTTCCAATGTAGGGATGATCACGTTCTTACGTGGTTTGTCCACACGGACAACTGTTTCAAACATGATACGAGTTCCTTCTTGGATAAACTGACCCAATGAGTGCAAGTCTGTTGAGAAGTTAGCTGAAGTTGGGTAGATCCCTTTTTGGTCTTTTCCTTCTGACTCACCAGCCAATTGTTTCCACCATTCTGAGAAGTATTGAAGGGATGGCTCGTAGTTTACCAAGATTTCGGTAGCATATCCTTTACGGTAAAGGATGTTACGAACTGCTGCGTATTGGTATGCTTCGTTTTCAGAGATTTTATCTGAAGTGTAGTCTTTACGAGCTGCGTTTGCACCTTCCATAAGGGCTTTGATATCTGCGCCTGATGCAGCAATTGGAAGCAATCCAACTGGTGTCAAGACTGAGAAGCGTCCACCGATATCATCTGGAACTACAAATGTTTCCCAACCATTGGCATCTGCTTCTACTTTTACAGCACCTTTGGCACGGTCAGTTGTCGCGTAGATCCGTTTATTGGCTTCTTCTTGACCATATTTCTTCACCAAGAGTTCTTTGAAGACACGGAAAGCGATCGCTGGTTCAGTTGTTGTACCTGATTTAGAAATCACGTTGACTGAGAAATCTTTATCTGAAACATACTCTACCAAGTCAGCAAGGTAAGTAGATGAGATGGAGTTTCCAGCGTAAAGGATTTGTGGCGCTTTGCGTTCTTCTTTTGTTTGCAAGTTTGCAAAGTGGTGGTTCAAGAAGTCAATGGCAGCTTTCGCTCCAAGGTATGATCCACCGATACCGATCACGACCAAAACATCGCTGTCTGCTTTGATTTGTTCAGCAGCTTTCAAGATGCGGTCAAATTCTTCACGGTCATAATTTTCAGGAAGGTCCAACCAACCTAGGAAGTCACTACCAGCACCTGTTCCTTTACGGATCAATTCATCAGCTGCAGTCACTTGTGGTTGCATATATTCCACTTCATGTGGGGCAACAAATTTACCCAAAACTTTTGAGTAGTCAAATTTAATATGAGACATGTTATTCCTCCAAAATTTCTTCTTCTCTATGATATCGCTTTACAGGAATTTTATCAAGGGAAACCACCCTGTAAAGCGTTTTCATTTGCTAATTTTTTTATTTTCACAAATCAAGCAACGACGCAATAGCAATCGTTTGCATATTTGCACTATTTTTGACTAGAAAATCCAAAAAAAGAAGCTTCTCACGAAACTCTATTTTTTCTCTTTTATTCTTTGAATATAAACATGACTCTGGTAAGTGATAGCCCTCACGTCGCTTCACTCCTCAGGATCAATATCTCTAAGTTCGGTTACGCCTTACAGGCTTTTTTCATTTTACGCTATAGCCCTCACGTCGCTTCGCTCCTCA
>NZ_KV811493.1:0-216 GCF_001813105.1 Streptococcus sp. HMSC072C09
CCTTATCTCACAGGGGGCAACCCCCAACTACTTCCGGCGTTCTAGGGCTTAACTGCTGTGTTCGGCATGGGTACAGGTGTATCTCCTAGGCTATCGTCACTTAACTCTGAATGATTAAACATTCAAAATTGAACATCTATATTCTAACAAGTTAACCTTTCGTTGTCAATATCTTCTGACTCTTTGGATAAGTCCTCGAGCTATTAGTATTAGTCC
>NZ_KV811494.1:0-245 GCF_001813105.1 Streptococcus sp. HMSC072C09
CTTGATTTTGTAATCACTAATAACGGAGAAAATATTTCAGGCGGACAACGAGTCCGGATTGAACTAGCCCGCTTCCTACTTCGTAAAAAGGATATTTTATTAGCAGATGAGGTAACTGCAGCTCTTGACGCAGAAAATAGCCAGATGGTTCGAGACTTGATTTTCTCACTACCGATGATGGTGTTAGAAATCGCTCACCATATTGATAATGAAAGTCGATACGATCAAGTCATTGAACTAAGAAA
>NZ_KV811495.1:0-381 GCF_001813105.1 Streptococcus sp. HMSC072C09
CAGCATCTGAATCAGCTTCAACATCAGCAAGCCAGTCAGCATCATTGAGTACATCAGCGTCTGCATCTGAGTCAGCATCACAATCTATTTCAGAATCACAATCTGAGTCAGCATCAGTATCATTGAGCGAATCAGCTTCAGTATCTGAATCATTGTCTGAATCGGCTTCAACATCAGCGTCTGAATCAGCTTCAACATCACTAAGCCAATCAGCATCATTGAGCGAATCAGCGTCTGCATCTGAGTCAGCATCACAATCTATTTCAGAATCACAATCTGAGTCAGCATCAGTATCATTGAGCGAATCAGTATCAGTATCTGAATCATTGTCTGAATCAGCTTCAACGTCAGCGTCTGAATCAGCTTCAACGTCAGCAAGCC
>NZ_KV811496.1:0-11607 GCF_001813105.1 Streptococcus sp. HMSC072C09
CTCGCGCGACAACTATATTAGTATATCATGACCTCACCTTACTGTCAACACTTTTTTACAAAAATTTTTATTTTTTTGAAAGTTTTTTTACTTTTTTGGTTTATATAAAAAAATCAGGAGCATAAATGCTCCTGATTCCTCTATAATTAATTGATGTTTTCGATCTCTTTTTTGATCTCTATTCTTTTACTTCCAATAGACCGATGTCTCCATCTTCTCTACGGTAGATCACATTTGTTGTGTTATCCTCTGCATCACGATAAATGAAGAAATCGTGTGCTAATAGATCCATTTGAAGGATCGCTTCATCTAAATCCATTGGTTCTAGATCAATTGTTTTTGAGCGAACAACTTTTTCTGTGGTTGCTGCTTCTTCTACAACTGCATCGGTAAACAATTTACCTGCACCAGATTTAATACGATTTTTCTTTTCGATTTTTGTTTTATTCTTACGAATTTGACGTTCAATTTTATCCACAACCAGATCAATTGAACCGTACATATCTTGAGAGACATCTTCTGCACGAAGTGTGATAGATCCAAGCGGAATGGTCACTTCTACTTTTGCGGTCTTTTCACGGTAAACTTTTAAGTTTACTCGAGCGTCTAGCTCTTGATCTGCCTGAAAATATTTTTCAATCTTTTCGAGTTTAGAAACGACATAGTCGCGAATGGCTTCTGTTACTTCTAGGTTTTCACCACGGATACTATATTTAATCATATTAGTACCTACTTTCTAAACATTATGTTTTTATTTATATGTATATTATAACGCTTTCATAAAGTTTTTGCAAATCTTTTTTTACCTTGCGATTGAAAATGTCTTTATTTCTTTCACACCTTTTTCAATTAGTAGGCGCTTCATTAATTCGATTGTTTTGCCCGTTGTGTAGATATCATCGAAGATTAGATATTTCTGCTTTCCTGAAATTTCTCCTTTTAATTGAAAGTGCTGAGAGGTTTTTAATCTTTCTTCTCTTGTTTTTTTTGATTGGGCTAAAGTGTCTTCTTTTTGGAAGACACTGCTGTACTTTATCTCTGCAAAATCTAGTATAGTCGATACTTGATTGAATCCTCTTTCCTGCCTTTTTTCATGGCTGATTGGAGTCGGTATTATCGTATAGCTTTTATACTTTTTCAAGGCTTTTTTGAGGTCACTTGAAAATACCATTCCTAATAAACGATCGCCTTCAAATTTATATCGCTTGAAATAGTCCTTCATTGCTGTATTATATCTATATAATGCTTCATGTTCGACCATATTCCCCTTTTGTATCCAGTATTCGCAATCTTTACATACTTTCTCCTCCTTATCTTTATAACATCTAGGACAATGGATTTCGCCAATTTGTTCGAAGTCTTCTTTGCATTCTTTACAAATCCATTCTTCTTGTTGATTCATAAAAATAAGGTCTGTGAAATGTTCACCAGTTTTCAACTCTTTCGTACAAAGCAAACATTCTTTCAAAATCCAGCCTCCTGATTCATTTCCTTTATTTCTTTGATCGCTTTCTTCATTTCTCGTGTTATGCCATCTGATAGAAAAAGTAGTTTACCTGTTGGTCTTTCTTTACTTCGACCGACCCTTCCTGAAATTTGTACGAGAGCACTTTTAGTAAATAATTTGTGATTACTTTCTAAAACAAAGACATCTACAAACGGAAAAGTCACTCCTCTTTCTAAAATTGTTGTAGAGACTAGCATGGTTATGGCTCTGTTTCTAAACTCTTCTACCATTCGTAGACGGTCTGTTGTCTGTGAGGATACAAAACCTACTGTTTCTTTGGGAAAGTATTTTTTTAAGTTCTCAGTGAATTGTTGTCCTAATTCTATTTCAGATACAAAGATTAACAATGGGTAGTGAGTTTGTCTTTGTTTCTTGATCAGTTGCAATAGTTGGTAAGGGATTCTTCCTTTTTCTATTTTTTCTCTAATTTTCGGCACCCATTTTATTTCAGGGACCACTAGTGGGTTCCCATGAAATCTTCTTGGAAGGCTATAACGAATGATTTCTTTTTTCTTGACCTTTTTATCTAACTCATCTGTAGAGGTTGCTGTTAAATATAGGGTATTCCCCTCTTTTTTTATTGCATTCTGAGCTGCTTTATATAAGATTGGATTGTCTACATAGGGAAAAGCATCTACTTCATCTATAATAAGGAGATCAAAGGCCTGATAAAACTTTAGCAATTGGTGGGTTGTAGCGATCACCAAGGGTGTTCTAAAATAGGGTTCCGATTCTCCATGAAGCAAAGAGATGGGGCAGGAAAAATCTTCCTTCATCCTTCCGTACAATTCTATACAGACATCGATTCTTGGGGTAGCAATACAGACTGTTTTTCCTGCCTTGATCGCTGTTGCTACAACCTGATACATCATTTCTGTTTTTCCAGCTCCTGTCACAGCATGTACCAAGGCATGTTTTCCTGCCTTAACTGCTTGGATAAGTCCTTCAGATACCTCTTGTTGATAGGAAGTCAAGGTTCCCTTCCAGTTTAACACCTCCTGTCCTTCAAAGTCTCGCTGTGCAATAGCATAAAGTTTTTGATCACTCCGGATCCTTCCCAATTGGATACAGGCTCTACAATACAGCACCTCCTCACTCAACTTCCAAAGTTTTTGATCAATCAAACTGCCACATCGAAAACATTGGTACCTTCCATTCTGTTTTTCCATAGCTGGAAGTTCTTGGGCAATTTCTTTCAGATCATTTGTCATTTGACTCTCCGTTAAGAGTCTTCCATAAGAATCTTCTATCTTCATACTTATTAATTCGCAAAAGTTGGAGAAAATCATTCTTTTTTTGTAAAATAAGAATATGGAATATGTTACATTTAAAGAGAACGGCACTGTTCAAGAAGAAATCAAAAAATCAAAATTCATTTGTCATGTCAAGCGAGTCTCCTCTGAAGAGGAAGCTAGAGATTTTATCAATGCCATCAAAAAGGAACACTATAAGGCTACGCATAACTGCTCTGCTTTCATCATTGGGGAACAAAGTGACATCAAACGGACCAGTGACGATGGAGAGCCTAGTGGAACCGCTGGGGTACCGATGTTAGGAGTTTTGGAGAATCATCGCATCACTAATAGTTGTGTCGTGGTTACCCGCTATTTCGGAGGTATTAAATTAGGCGCTGGCGGTCTGATTCGTGCTTATGCTGGAAGTGTTGCACAAGCAGTTCGAGAAATTGGACTGGTAGAAATCAAAGAGCAAGTGGTTCTTGGGATCACACTTTCTTACTCCCAATACCAAGAATTTGCTAATTTCTTAAAAGACCATCAATTGGCGGAACAAGATCCGATGTTTACAGATCAGGTGATGACAACTATTTTTGTAGATAGAGAAAACACAAGTTCTATCACAGCAGCTTTAGTCGAATTTTACAATGGCAAAGTCATTATTGAGGACCAAGGAATTCGTGAGGTTGAAGTACCCCTACTTTCTGTAGAAAAATAATTAAAATACTATCGGCAACGATAGTTTTTTTTTATCACACCCATAAAATTTCTATATTTTACATTCTTCTCGCAAGAGACTATACTTGTTAGTATCAAGAAAACCTAGAACTGAGGTATATTATGGCTATTTATGAAAATATTACAGAATTGATTGGGAACACTCCGATTGTCAAATTGAACCGTCTTGTTCCTGAAGGAGCTGCAGATGTCTATGTCAAACTCGAAGCCTTCAATCCTGGATCATCTGTTAAAGACCGGATTGCTTTGAGCATGATTGAAAAAGCTGAAGCGGATGGCTTGATCAAACCAGGTGATACCATTGTCGAAGCAACTAGTGGGAACACAGGGATTGGCTTGTCATGGGTCGGCGCAGCTAAAGGCTACAAAGTTGTGATTGTCATGCCTGAAACCATGAGTGTGGAACGTCGTAAAATCATCCAAGCCTATGGAGCTGAACTCGTTTTGACTCCTGGAAGTGAAGGAATGAAAGGCGCTATCGCTAAAGCTGAAGCAATCGCTGCAGAAAGAAATGGCTTCCTTCCTCTTCAATTTGAAAACCCTGCTAACCCAGAGGTACATGAAAGAACAACAGGACAAGAAATCGTTGATGCCTTTGGAAAAGATGGTTTAGATGCTTTTGTCGCAGGTGTTGGTACTGGTGGTACTGTTTCTGGTATTTCTCATACTTTGAAAAAGAATAATCCTGCTGTCAAAGTCTATGCCGTTGAGGCCAATGAATCCGCAGTCCTTTCTGGCGAAAAACCTGGACCACATAAAATCCAAGGGATTTCAGCTGGTTTTATCCCAAATACTTTAGACACTAATGCATATGATGGTGTTCGTCGCGTATCTTCAGAAGAAGCTTTCGAACTTGCACGCGCTATCGGTGGAGCTGAAGGATTCTTAGTCGGTATCTCAAGCGCAGCTGCTATCTATGCTGCTATTGAAGTCGCAAAAGAATTGGGTAGCGGTAAAAAAGTTCTTGCTCTTGCACCAGATAATGGAGAACGTTATCTTTCTACTACCCTTTACGAATTTGAATAATTCTCTATATCAAAAAAACTTCGATAGGTTTCATCAACCTATCGAAGTTTTTATTTCTTTTCTTGTTTGCTAAAGAATACCTTTCCTTCTTTAACCCAGGTCGGCATCTGTTGAGCTAAGGGCGCAAAACCACTCTTGTAGCGGTCATTTGAAAAACGATGGTGTCGAATACTTCGTTGTGGTGTTTCTTCTAGTGTTCTCAGAGAGAGGCTAGCTTTCTTAGAATATTCATCAACATCGATGACTTGGACAAAGACCTTCTCCCCAATCGACAGAATATCCTGAATATTACTTACATAACCACTTCTAATCTCTGAGATATGAATCAAGCCCGTCACACCCGACTCTAGTTCGACAAAGGCGCCGTAAGGTTGAATTCCTGTGATGGTTCCTTCTAACTTATCTCCAATTCTCATATTAGTCCTCAATTTCGATGGTTTCAATCACGACATCTTCTACTGGCTTATCCATCATCCCTGTCTCAACAGCCGCGATCTCATCCAACACAGCAAAAGAAGCTTCATCCATCAATTGACCAAATACTGTATGACGTTGATCTAGGTGAGGAGTTCCCCCTTCTGTCGTATAGATTTCTGCGATTTTTTCAGGCCAGCCACCGCGGACCAATTCCTTTTTCGAATATGGAAGATGTTGATTTTGTACAATAAAGAATTGGCTGCCATTTGTGTTTGGTCCAGCATTTGCCATCGAAAGGGCTCCGCGAATATTGTACAATTCTTTTGAAAACTCGTCTTCGAAGCTCTCCCCATAGATGGATTCACCACCCATACCTGTGCCTGTTGGATCTCCCCCTTGGATCATAAAATCTTTAATAATCCGATGGAAAATGACACCATCATAATAGCCAGACTTAGCAAGAGCTACAAAGTTTGCAACTGTTTTTGGCGCTTGATCCGGGAACAATTGAATGTTCATCTCACCGTGATTGGTTTTGATCACAGCGACAGGACCGTCAACCGTAGCAAGTTCTAACTGTGGTAATGTCAATTCTTTTTCAACCATATTTAACTCCTCTAGGGCATAGAATATGCCATCTTCTTCTAAATTCTTAGTGATATAATCAGCTTTTTCTTGTAACTCTGGAGCAGATTTTCCCATTGCGATACTAATTCCAGCGTAATCAAACAGTTCTAGATCATTTAATCCATCCCCAAATACTAAAACATTCTCTGGCTTCAAGCCCAAATGATTTACAAGATGAGAAACTCCTGAAGCTTTTGAAGCTTCAAAGCGAACAACATCTGATGAATGGGGATGCCACGAAACTAGGCGCAAGTTCTCTTGCAAAGAAGGGGGCAACTCTAGCTCACTATCCTGTTCATCAAAGGTCCACATTTGGAAAATAGGTTCTTTCAAATGCAGATCTGGATCTACTGGTAAGTTTGGATAAATGATGTCAATAGCATCACTGATCAAGGGTGTCCGATTAGACAGGGCAGCTTGATGACTAGCTACTAACCCATAATCAATCTCGGATTCTTTGGCCCAATCCACAAAAGAAGAAACGATTGCTTCATTGATTGGTGATTGGTAGATCACAGTTCCTTTTGTATCTTCTATATAGGCACCGTTTAAGGTTACTAAAAAATCAGGCTTTAAGTCCATGATTTCAGGAACAACCCCAAAAATCCCTCTACCGGTTGCAATCCCTGTTCGGATTCCTTTTTCTTTCAACTGATGAAAGACTTCTTTGACAGATTCTGGAATCAATCCAGTTTCTTTTGCACGTAATGTATCATCAATATCAAAAAAGACGATTTTAACTTTTTTGGCTTTATAACGTAATTTTGCGTCCACTTGTCTCCCCCCTTATGATCATGCTCTATTATAGCATGTTTCCTTTTAAAAATCTTCTTGATTCACCAGATGGTGTCGGAAGGCATAGACGACTGCTTGCGTCCGATCACTGACTTCCAATTTGGATAAGATGTTGGAGACATGGGTCTTCACTGTTTTCAGAGAAATAAAGAGTTCATCTGCTATTCGTTGATTTTCATATCCTTTTGTTAATAGAGCTAGAATATCTCGTTCTCTAGCTGTCAAATCATCATGCAATTCAGCATGGTTCTTTCGTGACTCAACTTTTTGACTAACTTCTGTCTCAATCGCAAATTCTCCCTTTGCAACCTTCCGGACAGCCTGTAAGATCTCAGTTGCTGACGAGGTCTTTAAAATATACCCTTTTGCACCGGCATCTAAGACAGGGTAAATCTTTTCGTTATCTAAATAAGACGTCAAAATGACAATTTTAGCTTCCGGCCACTCTTTTAGGATGGCTAGAGTCGCATCGATTCCATTTAGCTCTGGCATCACAATATCCATGATGATGACGTCTGGTCTTTCTTTCAGCGCCAACTCCACCCCTTCTTGCCCATTTTTCGCCTCTAAGACTTGCTCAATATCGGTTTGCATGGACAAAAAGCTTTTCAATCCCAACCGGACCATTTCATGGTCGTCTACTAATAATACTTTCATACAGTTTCCTTTTCATTTTTATCTTTTACAAGGAGGGGAACGCGAATATCCACAGCCACTCCCTTTTGAGGACTCGTTCTTATTTTAATGGTTCCCGCCATGTCCTCTACACGTTCTTGAATATTTTTCAACCCATAACTCAATCGTTCCAATTTTTCCTGCTCAAAGCCGATTCCATCATCTACCATCCGTAAATGAAGTTGTTTTCCTTCCTGATGCAAAAAGACATCCATTTGTTGAGCTCTAGCGTGTTTCAAGGTATTGCTGACAATTTCTTGGACGATCCGAAATAGATGTTCTTCCATATTTTTTGGAATACTCACGTCATTATGATGGAAGACAACTGTTAGGTTACTCTTTTCCTTCAATTCTCTAAAAATCATCTCCATACCTTCTACCAAACTTTTTCCTTCCAATTCTGTAGGACGAAGATGTAGGAGCAAGACGCGTAAATCATTTTGGGCTGTACCTAGAATATCTGACACACCATTGAGTTGCTGCTGGATCTGACTTTTCTCTAACTCAAGGGCCTGTGCTGCCACTCCAGATAAAATCATATTGGCTGCAAACAATTCTTGACTAACCGTGTCATGTAGATCACGCGCAATTCTCTTACGCTCGATTTCCACAATTTCTTCCTCATTTCGCATCACACGATTTTCACTTTTTTGTAAATTTTCTTCTAGTCGAAGCAATTTGCTGTCCAATAAATCTAACTGTCGATTCAATTCTTTGGGGGCAATTTCTTTTCGCTGTGAAGCAGTCAGGATAGATTCTACCTTTTGTTGTACTGCATGAACCGTTACAAATTGCGTGATTTTAATAATTAAGACAACCAAAGCCGTCAATGCAAGCGTCAGACTAAAAACCAAAAATAGGAATGATTGAAGCAAGGAAAGATCTGAAAGAAGTTTGCCCCACTGAAAACCAACAAAATGGAAAATGGTATGACAAATGACCGCAACCACCATTAGGGAATAGAAATACAATAGGAGATAGTCTAATTTCTTCATGCGCGAATCACCTCAACATCCCCAACAATACCAACTAACACAATTTTTATAGAACGGTGCGATCTCCGATAATGTGCCGTTTCAATGTCTATGGTTTCATTTCTCATTTTACGGACAGGAAGTTCCAAAAACTTCAGATCTCCATACAGGGTGTTAATTTGTAAATGCAACTCCAAATCAATCGGTAAGATAATTTTTGTATTTCCAAACCCTTTCCGTATGATCACTACATTGTCCCAATTGCAAATGGCTACCTCCTCTAAATGGAGGGTGTCATTCCCAAAAATTCGGATCACATTCAGATCTCGATACCCTCGACTTTGCTTTGAAAAATGTTGTAAATCACCAATCCATCGAGTTTTTTCCTGACGAATTTTCGTATCCTCTTCAACATCAAACACAACTGCTTCATTTTCCTTATACATATAAGGGTAGGCGATCAATAAACCATAAACCACCGCAAATAAAATGGCTGCAATCACAAAAGGATTCAGCATCACGATAAAAAACAAGAGCACACTCAGCGCGATTAATAGAAAATTTGCTTTTTGTTTGCCAAAATAGTAATACAAAAGGAGCAAAAAGAGAACCATCAAGACAACAAATCTGGAAAAATCGATTGATAAAATGGTGATCGCTGCTAATGTTAACAAAACGGCTTCAACGAAAATAAAAATTTGTATTTTCCACATAGTCTACCTCATCTTTTCCTATTTTATCAAATTTTTCCTCATTTGACTTCCGTCTGTGGTTGGATAATACGAAGAGCAAAAAAACACCCAAAAGATAGAAATCCTTTGGGTGTCCTTAGTATCGGAATGAATTGTTATTAAATAAGTTCTTTCCAATAACGGTTGTCTAGAGGCATTATTTATACATGAATGCCCAGTAATAGTTACCGTCGCCATTGATGACTGCTGCTACCGCACCTTCTGTGGCATTTGGATCGAGCATTAATTCTCTCAATCCACTGTTATACCATTTCGTTGCGACTGTTGTTGCATTGTCTTCACGGCGAGCTACAAAACCTGTGCTATCGTACTGACGTGAAATAGTATGGGCTTTTGGTAAGGCACGTGAGTTGTAGACATCATCTGACCAAGTCAATTCTTTTAAGCCTTGTGCTTTTCGCAATTCGTTAATCTTAGCAAATGCTTCTTTCGCTTTATCTAACTCGATATAGTTTGTATTGTCTGTTGCTTCTACACGATAAACGAATTTCACATAGCCAAACTCAACATCTTTGTAGTTCTTGTCATCTACTCCACTCTTCAAGTTAGCGATTAAAACATAGTCTTTAGCCCATGGGTTTTCTTTAGATTGCTCAAAGAGTTCTGGGTCCTCGATTTCCCATTCTACTTTGGCATCCCAGCCAGCATTGTCAATAAATTTAGGATTCATTTTCTTAATGACATAGTCCTTAAATTCATCCACATTCTTAAATGGAAGAGCTTGACCTGCTTTAGCTGTTTCTACAAGGTTTGTAGAGTAGAGCTTCACGCTTGAGTCTCGATCGCTATAGGCATATTCATCATCTTTGGCATCTTCGTGGAATTTTGGATCGATTTCAGGATCTTTCGGATCTGTCATTCCATAAAGTTTCCATTTATCTCCATTCCATTTCCAATAAGCAGAGTAACCAGTTGCTTCCGTATCAGAAGGAACGTAGTAATAGTGAGTCGACCCGTCAAAGTAGTAGTTCTTATCTCGACGCAAAGCTGCTGATCCAGGTTTGCCAGGAGGATAGACTATCTTTGGTGCTCGTCCATTTGGAGCCCATGGAAGATGTTCTAATCCTTCTGCAGGTGTCTCAACGTATGGAGGAATTTGGTTTTCACTAGGCTGATCTGTTGATACCAAACCATCATTTCCAGGCACTTCAGGTTGCACCGGTTCTTCTGGTTTTGGTTCACTTGGATTTTCTGGGGTTGGTGCGAAAGGATCAAACTCTCCATCTGCTCCTACAAATGGAGGATTTTCTGGGAAGATCAAGTTCCCGTGTTCTTCTGGTGTAGATGGTTCTGATGGGTTGACTGGTTGATCGGGTTTATCGCTTGGATCTGGCTCGTCGGGTGTTGGAGTTGGATCCGGAGTCGGTGTTGGAGTTGGATCTGGAGTATCAGGATTTTCCGTCGAATTCTTCACAAATACCCATTTACCATTTTTATAGTAGTAATAATCCCCATTATCTAATACATAATAATGGTAGCCATTTTCATATACATAATGAGGGTCATTGGCAAGGTTATTAGTAGAGTTATTCCGATTAGTTAAAGGCTTCCACTCACCATTGCGGTAGATCCGGTAAGTCCCATCACTCATCCGATAATAATGATTGCCATTCCAATAAATGTAGTTTACATCATTTTCCAAGGAATAACCATAGTTCCAACCATTATAGCCATAATAATTATTCCAACTAGGATAACCATAGTTATAGCCATAATAATAGTTCCAATTTGGATATCCATAGCCATAACTATAGGTCCATGAATTATAGCCATTATAACCGTTCCAATTATTGTAACCATAGTTATAATAGTTTGAACGATAAGGGGAGGTATTCCATCCTCTATTTTCTGCAGCTACTTTTGTTGCTATAAATGCCGGGACAATCATAGCTGTTGCTAAGATTGCTCGACTAACCACTCTATATTTTCTGTCCATTTAAATAATCTCCATTGGGAAAGTATAGGCGAAAGATACATCAACTATGTGCACATATTTCAAAAGTCATTCTACCTCCCTGTTTCTTAGTTCACGATATTTATCTCCACCAGTTGTCAAGGCCTATTCAACTAGTAGAAAAAAATCTATTCGTTTACCAATTTCCTATCAAAGCAGGTCTGAACGACATTTTTACTCTTTGATCTCCTTTCACGCAGATTATAGCATGTGGGCTAAAACAAAGGCAAATAATTTGATATTCAATCTATTTTCAACTTCAAATTACCTTATGTTTAATTGACTATTTTATTTTACCGGATTTGAAACCCCTTGTTTGTTAAGGGATTCACATAATCTATTCATCTGTAGAAAAATAGTTTCTTGAAGCGACCTCAAAGTTTTTCCCTCTACAGGGAAATAAAAAAATCACGACATAGCAACAAAAAAAATACAAAAAGACTCAGAAATTCATCTGAGTCTTAGACTGATTTATGAATCTCCACCAGTTGCACTACTGCTGGAGCTTTCTGTATCTGATCGTTCAGCAGAGGATGAACTAGATGCATCTGAACTTGATGAGGCTTTCATACTTGAAGAAGCCGTCACTTTAGGCTCATATACAGTCAAAACAATTCGTGTTCGGTTAATATCCACCGTACTCGAAACTTCTGGAGTTTGACTGACAATTTGACCGGCAGAAACAACTACCCCATCAGGGAGATGTTCCGTTTTTCTTAATTCGATATTGGCTTCTTTAATACCATAGATCTCAATCAAATTACTTCTAGCAAAATCATAAGTTGATCCAACATAGTTTGGCATTTCAATTGAAGTCGTTTCTTTCGCTACTTTCAAAACAATCTTGGTTTTTGAATTCAGTGAATATTGCTCTCCTGGAGCTGGGGTTTGTTCAAGAACTGTCCCT
>NZ_KV811496.1:11707-91483 GCF_001813105.1 Streptococcus sp. HMSC072C09
GGAGCTGGGGTTTGTTCAAGAACTGTCCCTGCAGCATAATCGAAGGTCTCAACTTCTTCAATCGTGATCATTTTGCTTGATACTTTATAAGTATTTTTCAGATCTTCCTCTGCTTTAGCTCGTGTTTCTCCTACATAGTTTGGCATTTCAAAACTATTTGGACCTTTTGAAACAATCAAATCAATGCGACTTTGTTCTTTCTTTTGAGCACCTGCATTTGGATTGGTCCGAATGACATAGCCTTCTGCAACCGAATCACTGTACTCTTCTTTCTCTTCACCGACTTGAAGGTCTTGTCCCTCAATAACCGCTCTAGCTTCGGCAATGGTTTTGCCGGAAACATCTGGAACTGTTTTATTGGCTGGACTCATATACAACAAGAAAGTAAAGGCTGCAAGAACTAGTGCAATGGCAACAAACAATACCTTGTAGCGCGCCCGCAAGCGTCTTCTTGGCTTTTTACTTGGTGCCATTGTCTGCTGGTCAGATAATGGTCGATTAGGATCTACCGAACTGATTTCACTGCGTACCTCAGAGATTGGAACAGGAGCCGTCTTTGGAGTTGGACTCACTTTTGGAAGAGTCTTTGTATCAGCTTTCGATTGATCTTCAAAAATCAGTTTTTTCTCATTTCTTCTCTCGTAGGACAAGCAACTTGAAAGGTCCACATACATCTCTGCCACTGATTTATAGCGATCCGTCAGTTTTTTAGCTGTCGCTTTGATCACCACATTTTCTAAAGCTTGTGGAACATTCTTATTCTCTTCCCGAATAGATGGGAGTGGCTTTTGAAAATGCTGCAAAGCGATTGTAACTGCACTATCTCCATCATAAGGAATGTGTCCTGTCAACATCTCATAGAAAATGATCCCCATCGCGTAGATGTCACTTTGCACCGTAGCTTTTGAACCGCGCGCCTGCTCAGGGGACAAATAATGAACCGACCCCAACATCGAGTTGGTCTGAGTCAAACTAGTCTCTGCGAAGGCCACTGCAATCCCAAAGTCTGAAACTTTTGCTGTTCCATCTGGTGTCAAGAGAACATTCTGTGGTTTTAAATCTCTATGGATAATGCCACGCGTATGGGCAAGACGCATAGCTAGAAGGATCTGCCCCATCAAACGAACAGCTTCTTCATTTGATAAAGGAGCATTTTCTTTGATATAGCGTTTCAAGTCTAAACCTGCAACATATTCCATTGCAAGGTATTGTTGCCCTTCTTCTTCGCCAATGTCTGTAATCCGAACGATATTTGGATGGTCCAGCTCTGCCATCGCCTTTGCTTCACGCTGAAAACGCGCAACTGCAATGGGATCCGTCTGGTAATTCGTACGCAGTACCTTGACTGCAACTTCTTCCCCATCCAAAATCAAATCACGCGCAAGATAAACATCTGCCATCCCGCCGCGTCCAATTTGTTGGATGATTTTATATCGCCCGGCAAAAATTTTGCCGATTTGAATCATGCTGCGTCCTCCTCAGTAAAGTGGAGCAGTACAACGGTGATATTATCCAAGCCTCCAGCATTATTGGCAAAACGAATCAAGGTTTGAGCTTTTTCTTCCAGTGAAACATCACTCAAGACAATGTCTCTGATTTCATCTGGGCCAATCATATTGGTTAAACCGTCACTATTGATCAAAATATAATCATCTGCTTCAACCGTCACCAAACCATAATCCGGCTCTAACTCATCTTTTTGACCAATGGACTGAGTGATGATGTTACGTTGAGGATGATGGGCAGCTTCTTCCTCTGTAATTTGACCAGCTCGCAAAAGAGCATTTACAAGAGAATGGTCACTGGTCAACTGCTGGTATTCGCCCTGACGAATGAGGCCAATCCGTGAATCCCCAACGTGGGCATAAATCACTTGTCCTTCTACAAAAGCCAAGGCTTCTAGTGTCGTTCCCATTCCTTTGTGCTCATCATCTTGCCCAGCCAAATGAATCCGACGATTCACAGCTTCTAAATGTTCTGCAAACCATTCCCGTACTTGATTAACCGTCTCGATCTCAGAAGAAACCCAAGCCGCACCTAGGTCTGTGACTGCCATTTCACTAGCAATATTTCCGGCACGGTGTCCTCCCATACCATCAGCAAGAAAAACCATCGGTTTTCCTGCCTTGTTTGTATATTGATTTGCATAGTCTTGGTTATTTGTCCGTCTTTGACCTACATCGGTTAAGATCGTCATATCCATACTGTCAGTTTCCTCCTGATATTATGAGATTCTCTTAAAACGACTAATAAAGAAGCCGTCGCTTCCATATAATTCGGGTGTAATAAGGATACAATCATTTTTAAGAATATCTTTTCTTTCGTGATCCAATGGGACTTGTTCGAAATTTGGATGGTTTTTCAAAAATTGGTCCACCACTTCAAAATTCTCTTTGCCCATAATTGTACACGTACTGTACACTATTATACCACCTTTACGCACACTTTGACAAACACTATCCAGGATTGCCAATTGAATAGCTTGTAAAGATACAAAATCTGCACTCTCTTTATTGTACTTGATATCAGGCTTTCTCCGTATCAAACCAATCCCTGAACAAGGCGCATCCACCAAAATTTTATCGAAAGCATCAGGTCCAAATGTTTCAAAGACTTTTGTCGCATCTAACTTCTTTGTCAAAATTTTGTCCGCAACATGGAGCCGATTGGCATTTTCTTGAATCAATTTCAATTTATGATCATACAGATCCAAGGCTGTGACTTTCCCAGTTGTGAGATAAGAAGCCAGGTGAGTCGTCTTTCCACCTGGCGCCGCACAGGCATCTAAAACCCACTCATCTCCTTGCAAATCCAAAGCTGGTGCCACCAATTGACTGGACTCGTCTTGAATAGTAATGCGCCCTTCTTTAAACAAGGAATGCGCCGCAAAATGTCCCTGCTCTTTCACGAGAGCGGACGAAGCAAGTAGAGAGGAGGTTGCTTCGAGTAGCTGAGCCAACTCTTCTTTTTCGTCCAAATCAATCACACGAATACTGGATTTATTACGCTGATAGAGACTCTTAAAAATAGCGCAAGCACGTTCTTCACCGTATTCTTCGATCAATGCTTTGACCAACCATACAGGTAGGGAATACTCTACCGAATAACGTTTGTTCTTTCGCTTGATCGTATCAACAGCTGGTAGCCCCTCGCGGAGGAGCTTTCTAAGAATAGCATTGACAAACTTCTCACTGCCTTCTTTACGACGTTTTGCTATCCGGACAGCTTCATTGACGATGGCATGATCGGGAATTCGGTCTAAATAGACAAGTTGATACAAACTCATCATCAAAAGATAATAGAGCCAAGGATCTAATTTCGTCCGGTCTTCAATTACGTGGGCGAGATACCACTCGAGTGTTATCTTCCGTGCTACAGTACCGTATACAACTTCCGTAACAAAGCTTCTATCCTTATCTGAAAGTTGAGAATGTTCCAGCGCTTGATTTAAAGCAATATTAGAATAAGCTCCCTGTTCAAAAACCTCTTCTAACACTCGAACGATCTGTTCACGCGCATTCATTTGTTTAACTTTCAAAGTGATCTCCTACTTTCAATTGACGGCCAGCGCCATTCAAAAAGTCTGTGATGGACATTTTTGGTTTTCCTGCCGGCTGCACAACTTTGAGGGACAATGCGCCTTCTCCTGCAGCGACCACCAACTCTTTTTTGGTCAAAGCAATCACTTCTCCTGGATTTCCATTTCCTTCGCATAGCTCTGCTTCATAAACTTTAAAGCGCTGACCATTTAATAACGTATGAGCAACTGGCCAAGGATTCATCCCCCGGATCTGGTTAAAGACTTGGCGATTGGTTTTGGTCCAGTCCAAAACCTCTTCTTCCGGTAAAATATTCGGTGAAAATGTGACCAAACTTGGATCTTGTGGACTTGGCTTGATCTCCCCTGCCAGGTATGCTGGCAAAGTATCTAGGAGTAGGTCACGTCCAAGGACAGACAATTTTTCAAACAAGGTTCCCACATTGTCCTCATCTAAAATTGGGAGAGAACGAGTTGCAATCATGTCTCCGGCATCCATTTCCTTGACCATTTCCATAATTGTAACCCCAGCTTCTTCATCACCATTGATCAAGGCATAGTGAATGGGAGCTCCACCTCTATATTTAGGCAATAAAGACGCGTGGACATTCACCGCAAATTGGAAGTTCTCCAACAATTTTGTCGGTAAAAATTGTCCAAAAGCAGCGGTCACAATTCCATCTGCATCTAGTGATAAGAGAGTTTCCATTTCTGGACTACCCGATAATTTCTCCGGCTGAAGAACCGGTAGTTGATGTTCCAAAGCTACCTGCTTCACCGGGGTCATTCGAATCTCTTTTTTGCGACCTACTTTGCGGTCGGGTTGAGTCACAACCGCCAGAATTTCATAGCGCGAATCTGCTAACAATCCCTTTAAAACAGTCGCTGAAAAATCAGGCGTTCCCATAAAAATTAATTTTGTCATTTCTTTCTTCCTTACATGAAACTTTGAGGTTCATTATCAATACTGACACGTAGATCTTGGTTGCCTCTTTCTTGCGTAAATTCTAAGATTTGATTCAAGACCTGTGTCATACCTACTTCAAAACGATATTTCACAATGATTTGATAATGATACAAATTATGTGTGCGTGCAATTGGTTTAGGTGTTGGTCCTAAGATTTGGACCTGATCAGATAAGCCAGATCGGAGAATTTCCATGACCTGATGTGACTTCTCCATCACCATTTCCTCACTCTTATGAGATAGGGTTAGTCCAACTGTGAAGTAATAAGGCGTATAGCCTAACTGCCGGCGAATCTGCATTTCATAGGCAAAAAAACCTTCATAATCTTGGTCTTTGGCAAATCGAATCGCATAATGATTGGGGTTGTAGCTTTGAATGATAACCTCTCCTTCTTTCTCTGCTCGTCCGGCCCTTCCTGCCACCTGAGTCAAGAGTTGAAAGGTTCTCTCAGAGGATCGATAATCCGGTAAATTTAAAGAAGTATCCGCATTCAAGACACCCACTAACGTCACATTTGGAAAATCCAAGCCCTTCGCAATCATTTGCGTCCCTAACAAAATATCCGCTTCTCCATTCCCGAAAGCATCTAATATCGCTGCGTGGCTCCCTTTTTTTCGAGTGGTATCCACATCCATGCGCAGAATTTTAGCTTCAGGAAAGATCTCTTGTAATTCATCATAGGCTTTTTGCGTTCCTGTCCCGTAATAACGAATAGAAGGACTTTGGCAATTTGGACAGTGTCGAGGAATCGCTTTACTATAGCCACAATAATGACAGTTCATGGTTTTAGTATCCATATGGAGGGTCAGTGAGATGTCACAATTGGGACAAGTATCTACAGTTCCACACTCGCGACACATGACAAAACTGGAATAACCACGGCGGTTCAACATCAAGACAACCTGCTCTTTTTTCTGCAAGCGATCAGCAATAGCTTCCACTAGAACCGGAGTGAAGTTACCAGCTTCATTTTGGCCAATATAATCACGAAAATCAACGACTTTAACTTCTGGAATTTTGGCTGCCGGATTGGCCCGCTGGGTTAGACGAATTAATTCATAAACCCCTTTTGTTGCACGAGCCCGTGATTCTAAACTTGGTGTAGCAGATCCAAGAAGCAAGACTGCTTGATTGTACTGAGCCCTTAGGACTGCGACATCCCTTGCGTGGTAGCGTGGATTACTATCTTGTTTGTAGGAAGCCTCGTGCTCCTCATCAATAATGATCGCTCCGATGTTTTTTAAAGGAGCAAAGATGGCTGAGCGTGCTCCAACGACTACCTTGGCCTCCCCACGTTCAACTTTTCGCCATTGATCATACTTCTCACCATTTGATAAGCCCGAGTGTAGAATGGCTACTTCCTGACCAAAACGGGAAATAAAACGATCCGTCATCTGTGGCGTCAGGGAAATCTCAGGAACCAACATAATAGCCGTTTTCCCCTTATTTAGAACTTCCTGAATAATCTGCAGATAAACTTCTGTTTTCCCACTTCCAGTCACACCTTCTAATAAGAAGGGCTTTGATTCTTTCCCAAGTTTAGAAACAACTGTTTTTACAGCCTTTGATTGTTCTGGATTTAAGACTAAAGCTCGGGTTTGTTTTTTTCCTTCATAGTAAGATGCTGCCCGATTCACTTCTCGTTCGGTAATTTCTAATATATCCTGATCAATAAAATAGGCCACTACTTCTCGTGAAAAATCCTGATACAATCCTGCTAAAGGTTGCTCCTCTTGCTCTAGCAACAGGCGTTCTTTCAATACTAGTCTTTTTTTAGCTCTCGCAGTCGGTTGCAGTTCTTTTAATCGTTCCTGGTTAACGCGATACCATTTTTCTGTTTTAATTTGTTTCTTATCCTTGGCCTTGTATTCAAGTACCAAATCACCTTTTCTGACCAACCGCATCACTTGGGCTTGATCGGCCACATCTAGAGAAGAAAAAGAAACTTCATTTTTTTCACAAAAAAGTTTCTCTTTGAGAGTTGGATCCAAAGATGGTTGAGGATACAAAATCTTGTCATAACTGGAATTAAGAAGTGAGGGAAGCATGGCTTTTAAAATTGTTATTTTGTAGGAAAAGACACTTTTTCGCAATTGATCTGCCAACCAGAACTGCTCTTGATTTAAGACTGGAGTGTAGTCTAATACCTCTCCAATCGCCTTCAATTCCTCGCTTGTATCTGCCTCTTCTACAACGTCTACCACAATCCCTTGAATGAGGCGATTCCCTTTACCAAAGGGAACATGAACTCGCATTCCCGCCTCAACCATATCTTCAAATTCTGATGGAATCTGATACGAATAGGGTTTATCTGTCTGCATCAATGGGACGTCTACGATGACTTTTGCTATCACTTTTTCACCTCCAGCCTCTATCATATGAGCTTTACTTTATCACGGAACCCTTTAAATAGCAAAAAATAAGATTGAGAAGCCCCAACCTTAAATTTTTTCACCATCTTCTTTTTCTTTGGCAATTTGTTCCTTAATTTTGCGCTCTTCTTCTTCTTTGCGAATCCGCTCTGCTTCAATCCGACGACGAAGCGCTTCACGTTTTGCTTCTGGATCCGGGTGAACAACTACGTTTCCGGACTCAATTTCTTCAAGCGCTTGTAATGTTGATTTAACTGATTGGAATTCTTGAGTGGGTACTGCACCACTTTCCAATTCGTGGGCCCGTTTTGCCTCAAGAATGACCAATGAATATTTTGATGGTACTTTGTCAAGCAATGTATCAATAGAAGGTTTTAACATCATATTCCTATACCTAATTTCTAATTATTTATCTCTTCACAATAGTTTGTGTTTTTGGTAACATATCCAGATAATGGCCAATGACACGGTCTACACGGAAATGCTCTGCTTCGATCACACGTTTGACACGCTCAGCAGCAAGAGGAACCTCGTCGTTCACAATGGCGTAGTCATATTCACGCATCATGGCGATTTCTTCTTTTGCTTTTTCAATCCGTTGCGCAATGACTTCTGCACTATCTGTCCCGCGACCAACTAATCGATCTTGCAATTCATCCAAATCAGGCGGAGTTAAGAAAATAAAAACTGCATCTGGAACTTTCTTCTTTACTTGAAGTGCACCCTGAACTTCAATTTCAAGGAATACATCGATTCCCTCGTCCAAGGTTTCATTCACATAGGTTAAAGGAGTCCCATAGTAATTTCCAACGTACTCAGCATACTCCAACATTTGCCCTTGACGGATCAAATCTTCAAATTCTTCACGTGTACGGAAAAAATAGTCGACACCATCCACTTCACCTGGACGTTGTGCACGCGTCGTCATCGATACAGAATACTGAAACTGATTGTCCGAGTTTTCAAAAATTTCTCGTCTGACCGTTCCTTTTCCAACCCCCGAAGGGCCAGAAAATACGATTAATAAGCCACGATCCGCCATGATTTCTCCTTCAATGTCTTTCTAACTAGTGTAACAAAAAACGGCCTAATTTTCAACTGATTTTTTCATTCAAAAAGCTTGAGATGCTAGATCTCAAGCTTTTTGTTTATTTTGCGTAATCGACTGCACGCAATTCTCGAATAACGGTAACCTTAATGTTTCCAGGATATTCAAGATTAGATTCGATCTTCTCACGAATATCATGAGCTAAGATCGTCACTTTATCATCCTTGATTGCCTCAGGGCTAACCATAATACGGATTTCACGACCTGCTTGAAGGGCGAAACTTGTCTTAACTCCTTCAAAACTATTTGCAATTTCTTCAAGATCTTGCAAGCGTTTGATGTAGCTTTCAAGTGACTCACTTCGTGCTCCAGGTCGAGCTGCACTCAAGGCATCCGCTGCAGCGACAATGACTGCGATGACACTTTCGGGTTCCACGTCACCATGGTGACTGGCAATGGTATTGACCACCACTGGGTGTTCCTTGTACTTCCGTGCCAATTCTGTCCCAATTTCAACGTGACTTCCTTCCACTTCACGGTCAATCGCTTTTCCGATATCATGTAAGAATCCTGCACGTCGTGCCAAGGTAGCATTTTCACCCAACTCGCTAGCAATAATACCAGAAAGTTTGGCAACTTCAATGGAGTGACGCAAAACATTTTGACCATAAGAAGTACGGAATTGCAACCGTCCCATGATTTTCATCAAATCTGGATGGAGGTTTGGCGCACCGATTTCATAGGCAGCGGCCTCACCGTATTCACGAATACGATTGTCAATTTCCTGACGGTTCTTCTCAACCAGCTCTTCGATGCGGGCTGGATGGATCCGACCATCTTTGAGAAGGCTCTCCATTGTCATACGGGCAATTTCACGACGAATCGGATCAAATCCTGACAAGGTCACCACCTCAGGCGTATCATCGATAATCACATCGACACCTGTCAAGCTCTCAAAGGTACGAATATTGCGTCCTTCACGACCGATAATACGGCCCTTCATGCTATCATCTGGCAAATGAACCGTTGAGTTTGTTTGCTCAGCAACAAAATCACCTGCCATTCGCTGCATAGCTTGCACGAGAATGTCTTTTGCGATTTTATCAGAACGTTCTTTCACTTCCAATTCAGCATCACGAATCCGTGAGGCAATTTCTTTTGAAAGTTGCTCTTCCGTCTGACTCAAAATAATGTCACGCGCTTCTCCTTGACTTAGAGCAGCGACACGTTCCAGTTCTTCTACTTTCTTGTGTTCAAGCTCTTCCAGCTGTTGTTCACGCGCATCAATGTGTTTAGTTCTATCTGTAAGACTTTGCTCTTTGTGTTCAAGAGACTGTTCTTTGCTTGTTAAAATGTCGTCTTTGCGATCAAGATTGCTAGCACGTTCTGCCAAACGGCTTTCTAATTGCTTCAATTCTTGTCGTTCTGACTTAAACTCAGCATCGACCTCTTCACGATATTTTCTGGCTTCTTCCTTTGCCTCCAAAAGTGCTTCTTTTTTAAGTGAACTTGACTCATGCTTCGCCTCTTTTAAAATCAAATCGGCTTCACGTTCAGCCTGTCCACGTAAATTCGTTGCTTCTTGTTCAGCATTCAAAAGGGTGAGTTCCGCAGCTTCTTTTGAAGCTTTCATTTTAAGAGCAGTTCCCACATATCCAATGACTAAACCAATGACCGCGGCAAAAACACCTGTAATAACAAAATTCATGCTTTTACCCCAAATCTATTTAATTAGTTGAATTAAAAATTCTTTTTCATTTTACCATAAATTACTAAAATTAACAATCTAAAAAAACAGGAAAAACCTTTTATATTTTTGTTTAACGCTTGTTCTTTTATCCACGTTTCTTTCATGGAACATCTGTTAGGAATTCATTTATTTCCACTTTGTTGAATCTGCTTTTTTATGCTATAATCAAGAAAAACAAAGAAGGATTTGAGTATGACAAAAGAAGTAATTGTTGAAAGTTTTGAATTGGACCACACGGCTGTGAAGGCTCCCTATGTACGCTTGATTGGGGAAGAAACTGGACCCAAAGGAGACATCATCTCCAACTTTGATATTCGTTTAGTGCAACCCAATGAAAATGCGATTCCAACGGCAGGGCTCCACACGATCGAGCACCTTCTTGCAATGCTTATTCGCAAACGCATCGATGGTATGATTGATTGTTCCCCATTTGGATGTCGCACCGGTTTTCATATGATCATGTGGGGACAGCATTCGAGTACGGAAATTGCTAAAGTAATCAAAGAATCTTTAGAAGAAATTGCATCTGTCAGCACTTGGGAGGATGTGCCAGGCACAACCATTGAGTCTTGTGGAAATTACAAGGACCACAGCCTCTTCTCAGCCAAAGAATGGTGTCGCCTGATTCTAGATCAAGGAATCTCAGATGATCCATTTGAACGTCATCTTGTTTAATACGAAAAAGAGGCTGGGACAAAAGTCCTAGCCTCTCAATTGTTTTTGGATTGTCGAGCAAGACGCAGTGGTTGAGTGGGCTCTACTACGCTGATTTCATCAGTTTTTACAGCCCTACTCAACTGTGCGGAGGTGGGACGACGAAATCGAATTCTAACGAATTACCGATTTCTGTCCCACTCTCTTTTTTTTGTCATTTTTCCCAAAAAGGGGATGTCTGATCAAGCATTAATAATCCAGAGCATCTGAATGACCTTTTCCGTTTCCTACGAAATAACCAGTTTTGGCATTGATACTAAAGAGATAGGTTCCATCTGGTTTGAAGAGGTTGTAATAGCCATTACCGTTAATGATATTGACACGCTCTAAAATGTATTGATTGCCAGTGATATGTCCACGTTTACGAGCAATGTTCAATACTTTTTCAAGGATCCCATCACCAAATATCCAAGCTGGGTTATTCACATCATTGATAGCCGCTTGATTATACGGCACACGGCTCAAGTTCCGCTGAAGTGGGACACCATCGCTTGGAAGACCGTACCCTGAATAGCCTGGGTTTGCCGTTCCTGCACTACCTGTAGCAGCATTGACAGCTGGGGCCGTAGGCGTTGCTGCTTGAGCTGGGACTGGAGTTGCATTAGAAGTATCTGTACCTCCTGTTCCAGTCACTGGTGCCGGTGTCGCAACTTGTTGTGAACGTCCTTGCGCAACTGCTTCATTCAATAAGCTATCTAATTTTTCATTGCCTGTCTTTGTTTCTGCAAAGGTCGCATCACTTTTCGCTTTGGCAGTTGCATCAAGAACTCCATCTTTGATGACTGGAGAACTGAATTGAGAATTCACTTTTTGAATAGCAGAAACTTTCTTCACAAGGTCTTCATATTTTGTTTTAGCCGCATTATAATCACTGCTTCCTTCTAATTTGTCCAGCAGTTTTTTAAGATTTTCCAAGTCTCCAAATTTATCATTTTTAAGAGAACTTTTTGATTCATCTACAAAAAAGGCATCGTAGGCTTTGGTAAACTCTTCCAATTTTTGAGCTTGTGTTTCACTGCTACTTGATTTAGAAGTAGAAGATGACTTGCTAGATGAAGACGATACAACAGTTGTACCACCAGATTTCCCACGACTGTGCATCCAGTTATAGGTCACAAAAATGGCTGACCCGACAATCGCTAGACCTAATGCAGAGTATAGAACTGCTTTGATTCGTTTACCCGCATTGCTTGGTGTTTCCTCAGGAAGCTCCTCTGCTTCTACAATTGGTTCAGTTGGTGTGGGTCCAAATTTAATCTTAGCAGGTAATTCTGTTGAGATAGCATCCATTTCAGGCCTTTGTTCCAAGACCGTTTCCGTCACTTCCGGTGCCGCCACTGCTTCAGCTACTTCTGCAACTGTTTCTGTAGCTGCCAACTCTTCAGCTTTAGCCAATTCTTCTTTGGCCAAAATTTTTGTATCGTATTTTTCAGCTTCAATTTCTGCTCGGTGTTGTTTGATGTATTTGTCTAAGACATTATCACCTTCAGTGACACCTGCTTCGATTTCTTCTGCCTTTCGATTGGCCTGCCCAATCGTCATCTCTTTAGCATCTTCAAACTCTAAAATTGATTCTGTTTCTTGCTCTAATGGCTTTTTATCCTTCTCTGTCATAAAAATCCTTTCTATGCCTTAATCTGCCGTTTTACTCGTTCCCCAAAATATTGGTAGAGATCAACTTTTAGGGTTCCGTTATAAAGTTTTCGTTTTTTATCTGCTTTACTACCGAATTTAGATTCAAAACCTTCATCACTGGTTAAGATAAATTTACTCCAGGTTTTGAGAGGTGCAAATACGTGCCCCATTTCAGTATACAATTTCGTCACACCCTCATCATCGGATAAGCGTTCTCCATATGGAGGATTGGAGATAATCACCCCGTTGATCTTATCTGAGTGAAGATCTTGGACTCGCATTTGTTTGAAAGTAATATCACTGCTAACGCTCGCTTTCTGGGCATTTTCTTTGGCAATCTCAACCATCCGTGCATCGATATCGGTTCCCATAATATCCAATTCGATCTCGCGATTGATTTTTCTGCTTGCTTCTTGACGGACTTCATGAATCAAGCGATCATCCATCCAGTTCCATTCTTCAAAAGAAAAGGTCCGACGTAAACCAGGTGCCATATTTCTCGCAATCATTGCCGCCTCAATACAAAACGTTCCAGAACCACATGTCGGGTCAATCAAGGGTTTATCTGGATACCAGTTTGACAACAGAAGAATTGCTGCTGCCATATTTTCCTTAATAGGGGCTCCCCCTTTTTCAGTCCGATAACCACGTTTGAAGAGGCTACTACCAGTGGTATCAATCAAGACAGTGGCTTGATCTTTAAGGATCGATACTTCGATCTTGAACTCTGCCCCATTTTCCATGAGAGGAACACCTTCTGGTCGGGCATAGTGTTTTTGTAACTTTTTAACCACTGCTTTTTTCGAAATGGCCTGAACGCTAGGTTCATTATGCAGCTTTGATTTGACACATTTAGCCTTAGAAATAGGAAAACGTGCTCCTAAAGGCAAATAATTTTCCCAATCCAAAGCAAAAACACCTTGAAAGAGTTCTTCGAAGGTTTTGGCTGGAAAAGTCCCAACCACAATTTTCACTCGATCAGCCGCGCGCAACCAGAGGTTGGTTTCTATGATTGCTCGACGGTCTCCTTGAAATCGAACCCGTCCATTTTCAACCTGGCAATCGTAACCGAGATCGCGTAGTTCTCGACCAACAACAGCCTCTAAGCCAGCAGCGACCGTTGCAATCAATTCAAATTGTTTTTTCATCTTATTCCTATCACTTTAAAAAAGGAGGTTGAGATCTCTCTCCACCTCATCAACCTATATGCAATTTTCTATAAGCCATGTTTTGTTCCAGAAATGACTAGGTACCATTTCCTTCGATAATCATCTGTCTACTGTTTCCAGTCAGAATGCTATGTTCGTTTCCACGCATTCCATGCCCCGACCAAAGTTTGGGTTGCTAGCTTGAGGGGTTTACCTCGTTCCACTTTTTAGGTTTCCCTAAAAACTACGTCACTGTGGCACTTTCAGAGTTACTAGAGCTTATCCTTAGACTTAGCTCCTTCACTCGCCGTAACTTGAATACCAAGTCCCTAGGCTTATGGATTCACCTAGCACAAACACTACAGGCATCACAGCCTGTGCTAGCATGGACTTTCCTCATGAGAGGATTCTCTCACGCGATTATCCAAAAATTGCACAATCTATGGGATTAATAATCGCGATCTACGATCTGTTTCCCAAAAACTTCTTTTTCCAAACGATTGAGACGTTTGAGAATATCAAAGTTCGTCGCTGTTGTCACTTGCGGGAATTCTTGCGTAGCAGTGCTAGCAATCGGAGATGTTTGTGGTGTTTCCTGTGCTTTTTGGGCAAGTTCTTCACGAAGGCGGGCGTTTTCTTCACGCAATTCTTTCACCAAAGCAGCATAGGTTTCATAGTCTTTTATGACATCATCCAAAAATTCATTTACTTCATCTTTATTATAACCACGAACTTCTCGTTTGAAATCTTGATCAAAAATATCTTTCGCAGTAAAAATAATACTCGCCATTACTCTCTCCAATCTAGTTCATCATCTCAATTATATAAAAAAATGGTAAGAAAAATCAAGGTATAACACTTAGTTTTCGTAAAAATTTTCAGCAAGTTCATTTAAGTCATCAAAACTTAATTGTTTGACATAAAATGGTTCTTTTTCTACCATCATTTTGTAAAGATATTTTAAATTGGTTTCATTTTCTGGATCATAAAAAACATAAGCTCCATCCGCGTTATCTATCAAAAACTGATTGTATTCTTTTAGTTGACCCGGATTGCTATAGTGGGGATAGGCATATTTCACAAAATCCACCTGTTTGAAGCGTGCTAATAATTCCTGATTGCTTTCATTCCAATTTTCGCCAACATTCTCAAATAGGAAGATCGTCGCCATTTGAAAATCGTAATCTTTTTTTAATGCAAAGGCGACCTCTAGTACCCAAGCCTCAAATCCCAAATTACCAGAAAAGACCAGCCATTTCACTCCTTCTTCAAATAAACGACGAAGATCTCTTTCAATGGCTTTTTTGATAATGGTCAGTCGAGGGTCTTTATTGGAAAAGACGCCCACATCAAAACTCTTATAACCTGCAACAAGTATGGTATTCATTTTTTCCTCATTATTCTAATTTATGATATAATAGAGTGATGTAATTGTACCAATAAGGAGAACTATGGTCAACTATCCACATAAAGTAGCCAAAAAAACCTTGGTCTCTACACAAAAGAAACATCCGATCGACTTTGCGAATCGTGGGATGACATTTGAAAAAATGATCAATGAAAGTAATCAATACTATCTTTCTCGAGGTCTAGCTGTCATCCATAAAAAACCAACACCGATTCAAATCGTGAAAGTGGATTATCCACGTCGCAGTCGGGCAAAAATTGTTGAAGCCTATTTCAGGCAAGCCTCAACGACGGACTATTCTGGAGTATACAAGGGACACTATATCGATTTTGAAGCTAAGGAAACACAGCAAAAGCAATCCATGCCGATGAAAAATTTTCATCAACATCAGATCGATCATATGGAGGCGGTTGTCCAGCAAGGCGGTATCTGTTTCGTTCTCTTGCATTTTGCAAAGTTGAGTGAAACCTACTTACTTCCTGCTCCTGCATTAATTCACTATTACAACATCGATCATGGTAGTAAATCCATGCCCCTCTCCTATATTCAGGAGCACGGCTTTCTAGTAGATAAGAATCGTCTTCCAAGCGTTCCTTATCTTGATATTATCGAACAGAAACTTCTAGGTGGTATTTAAATGAATAAACAAACAGTCATTCAATGGTTGAAATATGTTGCCATCGCAGCCATTTCATTTTTCTTACTTTTATTTGTCCTCGGTGGACTGATATTTGGTTACTATGCTATGAAAGCACCAACCTTGTCTGAAAAAGATTTGGTTGCAACAACATCTAGTAAGATCTATGACAACCAAAATAACTTGATCGCAGATTTGGGGGCTGAGAAACGAATCAATGTCACAGCCAATGAAATCCCTACTGATTTGGTCAATGCTATCGTAGCGATTGAAGACCACCGTTTCTTCAATCACCGTGGGGTCGATATTATTCGGATCGGCGGTTCCTTCCTTCACAACTTGCGAGGAGGAAGTCAAGGTGGGTCAACCTTGACGCAACAATTGATCAAGTTAACCTATTTCTCCACTTCAGCCTCTGACCGTACCCTCTCTCGTAAGATCCAAGAAGCTTGGTTAG
Organism: Streptococcus sp. HMSC072C09; assembly: GCF_001813105.1. Taxonomy (NCBI): domain Bacteria; kingdom Bacillati; phylum Bacillota; class Bacilli; order Lactobacillales; family Streptococcaceae; genus Streptococcus; species Streptococcus sp. HMSC072C09. Next base: position 27,382 of record NZ_KV811496.1, read on the forward strand.
CAACTCAGTTGGAAAAGAAAGCAACCAAACAAGAAATCTTGACCTATTACGTTAATAAAGTATTTATGGCGAATGGGAACTATGGAATGCAGACAGCTGCAAAAAGCTATTATGGAAAAGACCTAAAAGATCTATCGCTCCCTCAAGTAGCGCTTCTAGCAGGGATGCCTCAAGCGCCGAACCAATACGATCCTTATTCTCATCCCGAAGCGGCACTTCAACGCCGAAACTTAGTTTTAAAAGAAATGCTCGATATGAAGTCCATTTCCAATAAACAATACGAAGCGGCAGTGAATACACCTGTTACAGATGGTCTTCAAAGTCTTAGCTCTTCAAGCAGTTATCCAGCTTATATGGATAATTACCTAAAAGAAGTGATCGAGCAAGTCGAAGAAGAAACGGGCTACAATTTGTTGACAACCGGAATGGATGTCTATACAAACGTGGATACAGAAGCTCAAAAGAAACTATGGGATATCTACAATACAGATGAATATGTCAACTATCCAGATGATGAATTGCAAGTAGCTTCAACAGTTATCGATGTTAATACTGGTAAAGTCATTGCACAACTTGGCTCTCGTCACCAATCTAGCAACGTTTCCTTCGGTACCAACCAAGCGGTTGAAACGAACCGTGACTGGGGTTCATCAATGAAACCAATCACAGATTACGCACCAGCTCTTGAACATGAGGAATATACCTCTACAGCAGCTACTACAACAGATGCGCCATACAACTTCCCTCATTCATCAACGCCTGTCTACAACTGGGACCGTTCATACTATGGTAGCATGTCCATTACCTACGCAATTCAACAATCTCGTAACGTGCCTGCGGTGAAGGCCCTGGAAAAAGTTGGTCTTAAACAAGCTAAGAAATTCCTCAATGGATTAGGGATCGATTACCCAGAAATGGTTTACGCCAACGCTATCTCGAGTAACACTAGCGATTCTAGCAACAAATACGGAGCCAGCAGTGAGAAAATGGCAGCTGCCTATGCTGCTTTTGCCAATGGCGGTACCTATTACAAACCATCCTATGTTAGTCGGGTTGTCTTTAGTGATGGCACAACCAAGGAATTTGAGTCCGAAGGAACTCGTGCAATGAAAGCAACAACTGCCTACATGATGACAGATATGATGAAGACAGTTCTCTTGTCTGGTACCGGTACAAATGCTGCCATTTCGGGAATCTACCAAGCTGGTAAGACTGGTACATCAAACTATGATGATAACGAGGTCAATAAGTTAACAAAAAATACAGGTTATTCAAGTATTGTGACACCAGATGAATTATTCGTAGGATACACACCTGAATATGCTATGGCCGTCTGGACGGGTTATTCCAATCGCTTTACACCAGTATTGGATAATGGAATACAGGTCGCAACGGATGTCTACCGTCAAATGATGCTCTATCTTGCTAATAATAATAACTCTGGTCATACGGATTGGACGCAACCAAGTGGACTGTATCGAAGTGGTTCTTATCTCTACTTAAACAATGGTAAGAACAACTACAATAACTACTACTATGAGCCAAGTTATTCCACTGATCAGTATTCGTATGAAGAACCATCGTCTAGCTCTTCGAACGAAGAAAATCAATCTAAACCATCTGAGCCTTCTTCACAAGAATCTAACAATCATAACGAATAATATAACAGAGAAGTCGGGCTTTTGCCCGGCTTTTTTTAAAACAATGGTTAAAAAACCAGAACGAATAAAATCTGATTTATTTAGTTAGACTTCCCAGCTTTTTTATTTTTGAGTATATAAAAAAAAGAGCCTTTCGGCTCTTATTAGAATGTAGACAAACTATTTTAAAGCAAAATAAGTTAAGTGATTCTGCAAAAAACAAAATTGAGTTCCAATATTTAAATCGATTTAAGAAAATACTGAAACTTTCCGCTGTGAGAAAAGTGCTTGAAACGTTATTGTTTCAGGCACTCGGAATTATTGAGACCTTAGACTCAATAATTAGTCATGGAACTTTAAAGAAGTTCGCTGACGTCCGTACTCACCTAAGGAAAGTTTTTAAGATATTTTGTCTTCAATCTGAAAAGAGCCTTTCGGCTCTTTTCTATATCATTATTTTGCTAAAGCTCCCATTGGATCCCACGGTGCTAGGACAATTGGTTCTGCTTCATAGGCTGCTAATTCGTCTGCTGTTAGGAATTCTTTACGAACCACGATTTGATAGGTATATTCATCCATCCAAGCATCAGAAGCCACAAAGTAACCATCTGTACCGACCTTGTCTCCCCATGAATTTTCAACCTTCCATTTACGAGACTGACCTGCTTCGTCTAAATCAACCCCTGTCAAGACCATAGCGTGTGTCATGAGGCTTTCTGCATAGTCCAAGCGACCCGCCTTGTCTTGTGTCAAATGAATGTCCATGCCTGCTTCAAAATCGTAGACATCTGTTGCCAGGATTCCCGCTTTACGGTTGCTGACTTGGCCTACATCTGAACCAAACCAGACAGTTTCTCCTGCTTTCATTTGAGCAATGGCTAATTCTTTCAATCGATCCATTGGAACATTTAGGTAGCGGACTGGACGGCTACCAACCACATTGCCCAGCATATCTACGGTGTAAGATTTTCCATATGGCTTGTCTGTAGTTGGGGCATTGATAATAGAGACGTAATCGTCTAATTGAAGGTCTACATATTTTTTGTAGAAGCTTTGTGGAGTTAAGCCACTTTCACTATGGAATTGGTTGTCCTTATCACGGTATGAAAAGTCAAATTCACGTGGAGGCAATCCTAAAGACATAGCCAAGAAGTTAAAAATTTCTTGCAACAGCGCTTGTTTCTTGCTCGCAACTGCCTCACTATCTGCGCCTGAGTGAATCAAGTCACGCAAGATTTGCGCATCTTGACGCAAGAGTTTATTGAGGTAGGTGTTCAATTCCCGGCTATTGCTTGAAGAAATCGATTCTGGATAAACTGATTTTGGAACCACTCCGTATTTCTCAAAGAGGGATACCACCATATCCCATTGACCACCATCTTGTTGTGGGGTTTGTAGGAGAAAAGCCACCTTACGGCTGGTCAACTCTTGGTCCGCTGTAGCAATCACTTGCTCCAAAAACCAGTTTGATTTTTCATACTTATCCCAAAAGAAAGTATGTGCTTGAGACAATTCAAAATCCTCCAATTGGAAGCTTGAAATCATCTTGTGACGGAAGGTATTTAAAGCCGCAAACATCCAACAACGTCCAGATGCTTTTTGGTTTGTAACCTTGTCCTTGGTCAAATCAAGTGAAAAGACTGGTGTATGTTCTACTGCACTCTTGCGCGTTTCAAGCGATGCATGAATCCCATTATGGGTAACAGCATTTTCAAGAGCCGCATATTTCACGTTTGCTTCATAATTGGCATAGAGCTGGTCTGTAAATTCTTTCGTTAATTCTGACATAGCAATCTCCTTTTTTCGTTACCTACTATTATAATCCTTTGAGCAGAATCTTCAAGTAAAAATCACCCTATAGAGAGGGGTTCTGTATGGAATAAATAATTTTATCCCCGCAGTATCCTTTGCGTTGAATGGCTTTAGGGATGGTTTCTACATATTGCATTCCGGCCTTTTCCATGACTTTTCCAGAAGCAGGATTTAAACTAACATAGGAAGCTTTGATTTCTTTAAATCCGACTTCGTTCAATAAGAAATCCAAAACAGCTATGACGGCTTCTGTCATGAACCCCTTCCCCCAGAATTTCTTGCCAAGGATATAACCCAGCTCGCAAGATTGACTTTCCTGGTCTTGGGAAACCACACTAATATCTCCAATTACCTGATCCGGTGATGTTTTCAAACAGATCGCCCATTTATAAGTATCTGGTTTTTGATACTGTTCGACCCATCTTTTGATTGATTCTCTGGTCCTCTCAGAAGATGTATGGGCATCCCAGGTGACATATTTCAGATTTTCAGGATCAGAAGCCCAATTTTCATACATCGCTGGTGCATCTTCCAAAACGAAAGGCCTCAAGTATAAATGCTCTGCCTCTATGACAAGACTTCCAAGATGATTCATAGATTGTCTCCCTTCATTCTTTCATGCAACTTGAACTTTGCAAATTTTTTACTTTAATCTAGAAGAAAAGAGCGGATGAAACCGCCCTTCTTTTTGATGCTTTTCACAATATTGTATGGTGAGACTACGAAATCGAACTCTGCGAGTTACCGATTTCTGTCTCGTTTTCCTATTTTAAGACTCGGGCTAAAAAGGTCCAGTGGACCTTTTTACTCCCAGAAATGATCAAATACTGTGATTGGCAGGTGGCGTTTGTGTTGGCCTTTGTACCACCATTTTTCAATAGTGGCTTGAGCTTCTGGGCTCACTTGTTTGCCTTCTAGGTAATCATCGATTTCATTATAGGTGACACCCAGCGCTACTTCGTCTGCTATTCCTGGTTTTTCTTCTTCCAAATCTGCAGTTGGGATTTTCTCATAGAGAGCAGGATCAGCTCCCAAGGCTTTAAGCAATTGTTTTCCTTGGCGCTTGTTCAAACGGAAAAGGGGTAAAATATCTGCACCACCATCTCCAAATTTTGTGAAGAAACCAGTAATATTTTCTGCAGCATGATCCGTACCAATCACCGCTCCACTCCGTGCTCCAGCTAGAGCATACTGAGCAATCATGCGACTGCGAGCCTTAATATTGCCTTTGTTAAAATCAGAAACCTCTATTCCAGTCGCTTCTACTGCTCGTACCATTTCGTCAGCAGACTCCTTGATATTCACAACTAGGCTAACATCCGGCTGGATAAAGGCCAATGCTTTTTGTGCATCTGCTTCATCTGCCTGTACCCCATAAGGAAGACGAACAGCAATAAATTGATAGGAGGCATCTCCTGTTTCTGCTCGCATTTCTTCCATGGCTAATTGAGCTAATCGCCCAGCCAGAGTCGAATCTTGTCCTCCTGAGATCCCTAATACAAATGTTTTTAAGAAGGGATGTTTTTTTAGATATCTTTTTAAGAAATCAACCGAGCGGCGAATCTCTTCTTGAGAATCAATGCTTGGCTTGACACCCAATTGTTGGATAATCTCTTCTTGCAAACTCATTTTGCTTCTCCTTCTCCATTGGTCTCATTACGCATTTTCTCGATCAGGTCCATCTTGTCCTGCCAAATATCTTTTGCCAAGTCAACCGGGTAATGCTGTGGATTGAGGACACGCTTGTATTCATCCCACAATTGATCGTAATTTTTACGAGCATATTCTTGAATTTCTGATAATGTTGGTAGTTGATAAACCAATTGACCCTCTTTAAAAATATCCACTAAAAGAGGAATGGCTTCAAAGTTTCGGACCGTTTTATTGATGTAGGTATAAGTCGGATGGAACATTTTTAGTTCTGTCAATTGTGAAACATCCACGCCATCATATGTGATGTAATCCCCTTCTGACTTGCCTTTTTCACGGCTAGTAATCCGCCAGACTTGCTTTTTACCTGGAGTAGAAACTTTTTCGGCATTATTGGAAAGCTTGATGGTATTGATCATCTCTCCTTTATCATTTTCAACAGAAACAATTTTGTATACCGCCCCAAGCGCTGGTTGATCGTAAGCTGTAATTAACTTGGTTCCTACACCCCAAACATCAATTTTTGCTTTTTGCATTTTTAAGTTGAGGATGGTATTTTCGTCCAAGTCATTTGAAGCGTAGATTTTAGCATTTGTAAAACCAGCCTCATCTAATTGCTGGCGAACCTTTTTAGAAATATAGGCAATATCTCCTGAGTCAATCCGGACGCCTAGGAAATTGATTTTATCTCCCATTTCACGCGCTACCTGAATAGCAGCAGGGACCCCAATACGAAGCGTATCATAGGTATCGACGAGGAAGACACAATCTTTATGGGTTTCCGCATAAGCCCTAAAGGCCTGGTAGTCATTTCCATAAACCTGTACAAGAGAATGGGCATGGGTTCCTAAAACTGGGATTCCAAAGAGTTTTCCTGCACGAACATTACTAGTTCCATTGGCACCTCCGATGACTGCTGCACGAGTTCCCCAAATGGCCGCATCCATTTCTTGCGCACGACGTGTTCCAAATTCCATCAAGGGCTCATCTTCAATGACTGAACGAATACGAGCAGCTTTTGTGGCTATCAAGGTCTGAAAGTTGACGATATTCAAAAGGGCTGTTTCCACCAATTGACACTGAGCTAAAGGGCCCTCTACCTGAACAATTGGTTCATTGGCAAAGACTAAGTCTCCTTCTTGAGCCGAGCGTACTGTCAGCTCCAGCTTGAGATCACGGAGATATTCCAAGAAGGCCCCATGATAACCAAGTGACTCTAAATAGGCAATATCGCTCTCAGAAAAACTCAAGTTTTCCAAGTATTTCACAATTCTCTCTAAGCCAGCAAATACTGCGTAGCCGTTTTTAAAAGGCTGTTGACGAAAATAGACTTCAAATACGGCATGTTTATTGTGGATACCTTGATCAAAATAGACTTGCATCATGTTGATTTGGTATAAATCAGTATGTAAGGTTAAACTGTCATCTGGATACATATGTATACCTCTTTTTTATAGATTTGTTCTATGAATTCCTACCATAAAATTAGTACCATTATAGCACATTTCAGCCCTATTGAATACTGAAAGGAAAGCATGAAAAAAATCTGAGACAGGAAGCTCAGATTTTTTTGGGGATTAAAAGTTTTCTGTGATATATTTATAAACTTCTTGGCCAGCAATCGCACCGTCTCCGACGGCTGTCGTCACTTGACGCAAATCTTTTTGACGAACATCGCCAACCGCAAAAATACCTGGGACTGTGGTTCTCATATGATCATCCGTGATCACCCAGCCATTTTCATCTAAAATACCAAGTTCTGTCGCAAAATCACTGACAGGATCTAAACCGACATAGATAAAGACACCACCGAAGGCCTGCTCTCTAACCACTCCTGTCTTCACATCTTTTAAAAGGACAGACGTTACTTTTTGTTCACCCTTAATTTCTTCAACAACCGTATTCCAAGCAAAGTGAATTTTATCATTGGCAAAGGCACGGTCTTGAAGAACTTTTTGGGCACGCAACTGATCACGACGATGGGCAATGGTCACTGTTTTTGCAAACTGAGTCAAAAAAACAGCTTCTTCTACCGCAGAATCGCCACCACCAACGACCAAGAGATCCTCGTCTCTAAAGAAAGCTCCATCACAAACAGCACAGTAGGAAACCCCTCTACTATTCAGCTCCTCTTCACCAGGGACATTCAATGAACGGTGGTTAGACCCTGTTGCAATCACAAGAGTTTTAGCTTCAAATTCCCCGTCATCTGTGACAATCTTTTTGGTTGCTCCGTGGTCTTCGATGCGCTCTACCTGACCAAACAAATGTTCCACACCAAGATTTTCTAAGGGTTCAAACATTTTTTCAGCCAACTCCGGGCCACTAATATTGGCATAGCCAGGATAGTTTTCAATGTCAGACGTATTGTTCATTTGGCCGCCTGGAATCCCTCTCTCAATCAATGCGACTTTTAAATTACTTCGTGCTGCATAAAGGGCCGCAGTCATCCCTGCAGGACCTGCTCCAATAATCACTGTATCAAACATACTCAACCTCTTTTCCGTTTCGTTGTAATCATTATAATTCTAACACGGTATTTTTGCAATTATCGTGCTTGAAAGATAAACAAGATCCCTATGACCGCAAAGGTTAAAATAGGAATCGTCATGATATCAATTAAGAGGATATCATACAAATGCGCTTGTCTTTGCTTGGCTGTTTTATCTTTCTTCTTAAGGGCACGGTAGCCAATCCAAATACAAGAAGCGATCCCAACTAAAATCGTTGTCGTCACTAAACTTTGTAAATATAAGGACAATAATTTATTTAACATCACGACTCCAAATATTTTTACATTTTCAGAAAACAAACCCAGCTAGCATCGCCAGCTGAGTCTTACCTCTCCTCTATTATATCAAACATAGGTCCGTTTGTAACTAGCAAAGAATTCTTTTGTCCGTTCTTCTTTTGGATGTTGCATGATTTCCTCTGGTGTTCCAGATTCAATAATCCGTCCTTTATCCAAAAATAGGACCTTATCTGCTACTTGCGCTACAAAAGACATATCATGGCTGACCAGTACCATGGTTTGTCCTGATTTTGCTGCATTGGCAATGGATTTTTCAACTTCTCCAACCAATTCTGGATCCAAGGCCGAAGTCGGTTCATCCAGCAAAAGAACCTCTGGTTTCATGGCCAAGGCACGGGCCAAAGCCACCCGTTGTTTTTGTCCACCTGAGAGGTGACGAGGATAGTGATTTTCACGATCCGATAAGCCGACTTTTGCCAGTTCTTCTCGAGCAATTTTCGTTGCTTCTTGGTCGGATAAGCCCTTCACAACAATGAGCCCTTCTTTCACATTTTCAAGAGCTGTTTTTCTACCAAACAAATTAAACTGTTGGAACACCATGGCCAATTTTCTTCTTAAGGTCAAGATTTGATCTTGGGTAATGTGCTCAAAATCAACCTCGAAATCATCAATCTTAATTCTACCACTGTCTGGAGCTTCCAAATAGTTTAAACTGCGTAAGAAGGTTGATTTACCAGCTCCCGAAGACCCGATTAAGGCCACGACTTCCCCTTTTTGAATTTCCAAACTTAGATTATTTAAAACCTTTTGACCTGAAAATGTCTTTGATAATTCTGAAATATAAATCATTAGATCCGGACCTCCTGATCTGGTAAATCAATTGCTACGGGAGTCTCAATATCCAGTCGACGTTCAATGTGACGGCCTAGTATTTCAATGAGAATGTTCACAATCCAGTAAACAATCGATACCGTGATAAAGCGTTCAAAGTACTTCAAATCGCTCCCCCCAATAATCCGTGCTTGGGCAAAAATTTCAACTACACTGGCACTAAAGGCTAGCGAGGTCCCCTTGGTCAAGCCAATGAGAGAGTTGATTAAAGTAGGAGTTGCAACGACTGCTGCATTGGGAATAATAATCCGGCGATAAACTTGACGGTTGGTCATTCCAAGACTACGCGCTGCCTCAATTTCACCAGGATCCACTGATAAAATGGCTGCCCGGATGGTCTCACTCGCATAAGCCGCCTCATTAAAGGCAAGAGCCACAATTGCAAATAACTCAGCTGGAATGGCATTAATATTAAAAGCTGTTCCATAAGACTGATTGATCGCTTTTAAAATAAGAGGAATCCCATAATAGGTCAACATCAACTGAACCAACAAAGGAGTCCCCCGCAAAAAACTGACAAAAACAGCTTGAATCGGGTAAAGAATTCGTACACGATTAATTTTGACCAGAGCAAAAATCATGGCAAAAATAATCCCAAAAAATGCGCCTCCTAGGGCTAATAAAATCGTCACAGGCAATTTCCCAATGACTGCCGGAAATGCATCCAATACGGCTCTCAAACTAAACAGCTTGCTATCTGGAACGTGTTTTAAAAAGTCAGCATACCAGTTGGCAGCTAAAAGATTAGTTGTAAACATTTTTGTTACTTCCTTTCTCGAACATAAACATTCTATCACATTCACTATCGGAATTCCAAAAATTGCTACAGAAATAGAAAAATGATAGACTACTCAAATTTAGTCTATCATAATTTTAGACAAGTTCCTAATAGTTTTTCTTTATGGAGTTCATAAAGAAAATCTATGTTTTCTTCTGAACATTTGAAAGAAGGGGTTAGAAAGTTTGGCGTTTGGCCTTTCGTTCCGCCCGGCCACGCGCACGGTTTTCAGCTCGCTTAGCTTTTCTCCGCTTTTCATCAACTGCCCATTTGATTTTTTTCTTGTAGCCTGGTTTGATTTTTTTCTTTTTCTTCTTCACCAGACCAATCATTTCAATGTCGAGTTTCTCTTGCTTTTTCTCACGATTCGCTCGTCTGTCCCGATCATAAGTATCTTCAATAACCCCATTTTTCAACACTTTCGGTACGAAACGAATTCCCATTTTTTCTAGTTCACGGATATCTGAATCATCACTCGGTTGATAAAGAGTAATAGCGACACCTGGTAGACCATTGCGCCCTGTCCGGCCAACACGGTGAACAAAGAAGGAAAGATCTTGTGGAATAGCATCGTTGATGACATGACTCACCCCTTCGATATCAATTCCACGAGCCGCCAAATCGGTGGCCACAATATACTCAAAATCAAGATTTTTAACCTGATTCATGATCCGTTTCCGTTCACGTGGTGGGATATCTCCGTGAATCTTTGCCACTTTCAATCCCTGAGCCACCAAATAGGCAAGGAGATCATCTGCTCTCGTTTTGGTATTAACGAAAATCATGGCCAAATAAGGTTGCAAGGTCTTGGTCAATTGGTAAATTTGCTCATTTTTATCCCGACCCTTGGTGGAAACCAGCCAATTATCGATGGTATCTGAAATCACCGTCTTAGTCTTAATTTGCTCCATGACTGGGTTTGAGAGATATTTTTTCAAGAAAGGCTGCAATTTTTGCGGAATGGTGGCTGAAAAAACTAAAAATTGCAGTTGTTGCGGAAGCCTTGAAGCAATCTTATCCACAGTAGACAAGAATCCCATGTCCAGTGTCATATCTGCCTCATCTACCACAAAAGTATGGGCCTTATGAATAGCCAGATCACCCGATGCAACCAGATCATAAATCCGGCCTGGAGTTCCAATCACGATATGTGGTTGTTTGACCTGCAGTTTTTCAATCTGACGGCTTTTATCCGTTCCTCCAACATAATTTACAATCCGAATCTCTTTTTCAGAATGACTAGCGATTTGACGAGCAGCTTGGTAAATTTGCGTCGCCAACTCCCGACTAGGAGCCGTGATGACCGCTTCTACTTGTTGGCTGTCTTCATTTAAGGTTTGAAAAATCGGCAAGAGGAAAGTATGGGTTTTCCCAGAACCTGTCTTTGACTCTCCTACCAAATCATTTCCAGCTAGGACAATCGGAATTAGTTTTTCCTGTACTTCGGTTGCTTCTCTAAAATTGATTTCTTTCAGTGCCTCTTGAATATAAGGCTTAAAATTAAACTCTGTAAATTTCATTTTCTCAGTTCCTTTCATGATCTCTATTATTATATCAGAAAAGCTGTCTTCTTGCCTCTCTTATGAGTCATTTTTCCTAACCAGCGAATTCTCTCTGAGTCAGTAAAAAAACGATGGGCAAGCCCACCGTCGTTTTATAGGTAGAGAAGAACTAGAGTCACGACACTTGTCACCAAGGCAATGCTCCACATAAAGGCATCCACTTTCCATTCTGACCAGTTTCGGCCATTGCCAGAAAGGCCACCCAATTCTAAATGATGGTGGAAAGGAGTCATTCGGAAAATCCGACGTCCTTCCCCGTACCGTTTCTTGCTCCATTTGAAATAGGTCACTTGTAGCATCACTGAACCTGTTTCAATAACATAGACCAGACCAATTAAGAGCAGCGTCCACTCCACATGCAAAGCCATTGACAAGGCTGCAAGCATCCCTCCAAGAGCTAGACTACCGACATCTCCCATAAAGATTTTAGCCGGCTTGTGGTTGAAGACAAAGAATCCGAGCAAAGCCCCAATCATACTCAAGGTTACAAAGAGAATGTCCCATTTTCCTTGCATATAGGCAATAAAGGAATAGGCACTCAGGCTAATAGCAACGGAGATGCTGGCTAATCCATCGATCCCATCTGTCAAATTGACAGCATTTGAGAAACCAACCAACCAAAATAAAGCAAAGAGAATGTAGAAATGGCCCAAGTAAAGTTCATATCCGAAAACATTCAAAAGGCTTCCTGCACCGTGGCGTTCAGAAAAAATATAGAAGATGATTCCACCAACAAGTTGAAGGGCCAATTTTTGTTTTGGGTTAAGACCTTCATTAATCTTACGAAAAACTTTTAAAAAGTCATCCAAAAATCCAACAATTCCATAAAGAATCAAGATAAATAGAATCAGTTGAACAGGGCGCGTGAAATTTCCAGTCAATACGGTAACGACAAAACTAACTAGAACGGCTGTAATGAGAAATACAACTCCACCCATTGTCGGAGTGCCAGCTTTCGCTTTGTGTTGTTTCACATCTTCGTGCATTTGTTGCCCAGAAATATGAGCACGATGGTAAAATCGAATAAAGGCTGGAATAGCAGCCACTGTTAATAGAAACGATACAAGGATCGTAGCAATATACATCTTAGTCTCCTAATGTTAACGTAATCTTTTTAGTTTTATTGAGTGAGGTGTTCATTTTGACACTTTGTTTAGTTACTTTCTTTCCACTACCTTTATAGGTAATCTCAATTCCAGTCCATTCTCCAAAGATGTCCGCATTTTTCTTAGTCCAACCATACATATCTGGAACCGCATCAAAGTCTTCTGTCAATAACAATACTTGCTGATTGGCTTTGACTTTAGAGCCTACATCCACAGACATTTTGCGGATATTTTTCCCGGTTCCTAGGACAATTGGTTGCACCAAATTGCGACGCAATTCTTCTGAATAAGCACCTGGGCTCAAATTTTGTTTCAGATTCAACTCCTTAGAGAGAGTTTCTACTGAAGGGATTTTGTAGGTCGTTTCTTTGGTCACACCATCCAACGTTGGTGCTTCTGATGTTAGATGCAATTCGTCTTTTAAAGCAACTGCATCTTCCAAAATAGGATTGACCAGCTCTTCCCAGCTGGTCGCTGAGAATTTCACTTCTGGTTGTTGGACCGTCACATACATGATGAATTCAGGATCTTCTGCAGGTGTCATGGCTACAACCGAGTTGATATAATCATTTTCTCCTTGTAAGTATCCTTGATCTGTCGCCATTTGGGCAGTCCCTGATTTCACCGCAACGTTTTGACCGGGTACCTGAATGATGGGTCCATCGCTGTACAAGGTTCCATACTCTGGATCTGTTCCGACGGTGATCATATAGTTCCGTGTCTGTTGCGCAGCTGATCCTGAAACTGGTTTTCCAACAACTTCTTTTTTTGATTTGCGGGCTGTGTCTGATTTTTTATCGTAAATAGCACTAATAAACTTCGGCTCCAACATTTGCCCATCATTAGCGATGGCACTAAAGGCCCGCAACATCTGCGTTTGGGTGACAGATATCCCTTGTCCAAAGGCAGACATAGCTTGAGTAACATAGTTATCACCCGGAAGGCTTCCAAAACTCTCATCGCCCATGCCAAAACGGGTAGAGAGACCAAATTTGAAGCGGTGGAGGTAATTCATCCAGACGTTATTTCCCATCTTCTGCTCTAGCTTGGTCATCCCAATATTACTAGAATAGGCAAAGCCCTGAGCAATGTTCATATAGCGTCCATCCATCAAGCCCATATTGACATCCCAGTCACGAATCGTCGCATCTTTTACTTGTAGTTCGTTACTGTAGTATACTTCATTATAGGCTGGGAAGGTTCCATGATCAATCGCCGAAGCTAATAACATGACCTTCATCGTTGAACCCGGTTCATATTGACCTTGATAAAGGATGGTATTCCAGGTTTTCAAGTTTTTCAGATCCAACCCTTGTTTGGTATCCGCATTATAGGATGGACGTTGCGTTGTCGCCAGGATTTCTCCAGTTTTTGCACTCACAAGAGTCGCACTAACATACTTTCCTTTTACTTTTTCTTGGAAAACATCCATTCGGGTTTCGAGATAGGTTTGAAGTTCCGCAGAAAGGGTTGTGTATACATCCTTCCCATCTTCTGTTTTGACAGAAACCTTATCTGAACCAGGAACGATATTCCCGTTTCGGTCTTTGTCATAGGTGATAACCCCATTTTGACCAGCGAGAATACGATCGAGGGATTTCTCCATTCCTGATTGCCCCTTCAAGGTTTTATTCCCCTCTTTATCTTCTTGAAGAGAGGCCTGCCCTATAAATTGAGAGGCAAAAACTCCATTTTTATAGCTTCGATTTGGACTAGTTGTAAAGGCAACCCCTTCAATCTTCGCTGCTTCCATGGCCTCACGGATAGCTGTCATATTACTATAAGTAATGCCGTTTCCGTTCGATCCAAAAGAAACTTGTTTCAATTTCTTTTGCGACAACTGTTGAATGACGTAATCCTCATCCATCCCTAAGTACTGCTTAAAGATTTCTGCTACTTTTTTAAATTGGCTCTCTTCTACATAGAGGATTTTTCCGGTTGCTGATTTGTACTTTTTATCAATAACAGCATAAACGTTATAGGTCGTCGCATCTTCAGCAATTACTGCTCCATTTCGGTCATAGATCGTTCCACGTTTTGCAGGAACAATAACCGTCTCCTCATGGACTTTTTTTGCTTGATCCGATAAGGTCACACCGAATTTTTTGTCAGTCCCAATAATCATTGCAAAATTAATCAGAAAGAGAAAAAAGAGGAAAATCGCCAGTACACTGAGATTTTTCCCAACTTGTTTTCGATTCTGATCCGGCAAGCGACGTTTCTTTATCGAATACCTGATTAAAAATTTTTTAAATTTATTCATCACTACTTGCACTCACTGTTTTTCGATTTTCTTTTTGCAGCTTCATTCCTTGGGAGCTAGCCAACTGTGATAAGCGGTCATAACGTGTTAATTCATTGACCTCTTGACGAACATCTGCCAATTCCGTCTTTTTGGCTTCTAGTTCCGTATTCAAATCAGTCAACTCACTCTGTACTTGTAAAATTCGTGTCTGCATAAAGACGATACTAATGGCTAAAATCACAGCTGTTAGGACAATCGACCCATAAAAAGCCTTTTCTACTCTAGAGAAACGGCGAAAGCGATCTTGCAGTACCTGTGTTCTTGTTCTCTCATCTCTTGCTGCCATATCAATTCCTCTTACTTGTGTATTTTTCGAGCAACCCGTAGTTTTGCTGAATGGGATCGATTATTATCCTCAAGCTCTTCATCACTTGGCAAAATAGGTTTCCGGTTGACTAACTCCATCTTTGGTTTCAAATCATCTGGAATAAAGGGAAGCCCCTTTGGAACCTCAACTGTCGAAGCTTCTTTAAACAATTGTTTGGTCAATCGATCCTCTAACGAATGAAAGGTAATCACAGAAATACGACCATCGAGGGCCAACAAATCCATGGCTTGCTGAATTGATTCATCTGCAGCTCCCAGTTCATCATTGACTTCGATACGAATGGCTTGGAAAATCTGTTTAGCAGGATGGCCCTTTTTCTTGAGCTCCTTAGCTGGTTTAGCAGATTTAATAATCTCTGCTAATTCAGTCGTCGTTTCAATCGGTTTAATTGCTCGTGCTTGCTCAATTTTCCGCGCAATTTGCTTGGAAAATTTGTCCTCTCCATATTTGAAAAAAATACGGACTAGATCATGGTAATCGTAGCTATTTACGACCTCATAGGCGGTCAAGGAAGCTTCTTGATTCATCCGCATGTCCAGTGGCGCATCTTTCTTGTAAGAAAATCCGCGTTCCCGTTCATCTAACTGAGGACTAGAGACACCTAGGTCATAACAGATTCCATCAATTTCAGTCACACCCAATTCGTTTAGACGTTCCTTCAAATGACGAAAGTTATCCTTAATGAAGGTCACCATGCCTTTCTCAATGAAAGGTGCCAAACGAATCTTAGCATTCTCAATTGCATGCTGATCTTGGTCAAAGGCATAAAGATGGCCCGATTCATTTAATTTTGTTAACAAATATTCGCTGTGGCCTGCCCCACCCAATGTGGCGTCTACATAGATACCATCTGGCTTAACATCCAGCATATCAATCGTTTCATGAAGCAAAACCGTTACATGATGAAATTCTTTACTCATATCTTTACTATTTTACCACAAATGGGACCAAGATGCACTCCTGAAAGAAAATTCACTAACTAATCCTATCGGACCTTTTCGGATCCTTCAAAATACCTAGAAAGGCTTGATTTTATTTGTTTCCTCTAGGATTTATGATACAATA
Source organism: Streptococcus sp. HMSC072C09 (assembly GCF_001813105.1). Lineage (NCBI taxonomy): Bacteria > Bacillati > Bacillota > Bacilli > Lactobacillales > Streptococcaceae > Streptococcus > Streptococcus sp. HMSC072C09. Next base: position 43,271 of record NZ_KV811496.1, read on the forward strand.
TTCTTATGAAAATAAGAAAACAGATTCTCATCCCACTTTTATTGGTCGATGCTATCGCTCTCTACTTTTTTCTAACCACTATTGAGGCTTGGATTTTTTGGCTTGCTGCCCTGATCCTAGCCGGCTCACTTTGGTGGCTCAAAAAAGCCATTCAAGGACAAAAAACAGAGATGGAAGAAAAATAATTTCTTCCACCTCTGTTTTTCTTTTATTCCCTCCAAGTAATTCCTTAAAAGAAAGCAAACTAGCTCTGAAATAATAAAAACTCACCGTTTGGTGAGTTTTGCGGTTTATTTACTATGTTTCCAATTGCTGTAAATCCCAAAAAGAATGATCCAGATGGTTGCTCCAATCGCTCCAATGTATGTTGATTCTTGCAAGAAGAGACAAACGAATACGAAGAGGAAGAAAACAATGGTCAATGGATTCAACACTTTATAGGCTGGCATGACAAAACCATCTGGCATAAATTCTTTCGATTTACGGTACTTAAGATGGGCAAGCATCGTCAAAATGTAAATAGCAATGTAGACACCAGAAGAAGATGCCGTAATCAAGGCAAAGGCATCTGAGACACCTGGCAACACATTGATAAAGGCAGAAACAGCAACCACAATCGCAGAAAAAATAATCGCGCGACTTGGAATCCCCATACGAGATAAGCTATTCAGTTTCAAACGATTCATCACTTTGCTGTTTGGTGTTTCTTTTGCAATCTGGTACAAGTGACGCCCTGTTGAATAGAGGGTGGAATTCAAGGAAGATGCAGCAGCTGTCAGTACAACAAAATTAATCAATCCAGCTGCCCACTTGATTCCTACCATCTGAAAGACCGTTACAAACGGTGACTTATTGACAGGAAGCTGTTGCCAAGGGAAAATAGCCATAATCGCCAACAAAGCTCCTACATAAAAGATTACAATCCGGATTGGAATTTCTTTAATAGCTTTTGGCAATACTTGTCGGGGATTAGCTGTTTCAGAAGTAGTAATTCCAACAAATTCGATTGCTTGGTAAGCAAAGAAGACCATTTGGAAGGCCATGACGAACTTGACCCAACCATTTGGAAACATTTGAAAACCATTGGTAATGTTACTTAAGCTAGCGTGTCCAGCTGGTGTTTCAAAATTCGTCGTCACCATAAAGATTCCTGTTGCGATCAAGGCTAAAATCGTGACAATCTTGATCATTCCAAACCAGAATTCAACCTCTCCAAAAACCTTCACAGCGATCAAGTTTATACAACTTAAGAGCGCTAAAAAGATAATTTGAATCTGCCAGGCTGGCCAATTTGGAAACCAAAGCTGGACATAGTTGGAAACAGCGGTGATCTCTGCCATTCCCAAAAATACCAAGGAGACCCAATAGGACCATCCTGAAAAATAACCCCAACCTTTTCCTATATACTTGGTGATAAAGTTGATAAAGGTGTGTTGATCAGGGTCCATATAGAGCATTTCTCCGATTGCCCGCATCATCAAGTACATGAAGGCGCCAGTCAGCATATAGACTAAAATAATAGAAGGACCTGTCAAAGAAAGGGAACGACCGGCTCCAAGAAAGAGTCCTGTCCCGATGGTTCCTGCAATAGCGATCAGCTGAACATGCCGATTTTGCAGACCACGAACCATCCCATTTCCGGTTTCTTCACCAGGATGATGTTTTTTTGACATATGATTACTCCAATTCTTTTTCTGTACATTTTCAGAAAAGTATACTTCAAATTTTCACACAATCTACTATACCATGTTTTTAAAAATTGGTCAATCTAGTCCAGAATATTCTGAATTTTAAAGATACAAAAGAGTGCTGGAGTCTCTTCCAGCACTCTTTTGCTTATGAATTAGGGTCATCGAGGCTACGGCCATGCAAACCTTTTTCACGTTGCACTTGGCGTAGTTTCTCAGGTGTTACATCATTTCCTTCTTCATCCACAATTTTAATACCTTCAATGTGGTGACGAACCGAACGACGATAACCTTCAATGTATTCTTCACGAAGTTTTGCTTGTTCCACTGTTTCTTCTGGTGTCAAACCTTCTGTTTTTTTCTTTTTAGCAAGCTCATTGATACGAGCGATTTTTTCAGGTGTCATAATAAAACCTACTTTCTACCTGTCATCAGGTACTTATTTTGTGTTCAATTGGTTGAAGGCTGCAACAGCGTTAGCTTTAGCTACAAGGCCCGCAAGAAGGGCCAAACGGTTGTTTTTAACAGCCTCATCTTCTGCCATCACCATGGTATTGTCAAAGAAAGCATCAATGACTGGGCTCAGAGCAAAGAGTTGAGCCAATTTGTCGCTAGCTGAACCGGTCAATTCAAGCTCTTCAATCGCTTTAGCAAGGGCTTTTTCTTGATCATTTTCAAAGAGACTAGCGTCGACTGCTACTGAAGCATCTGCTTTTTCTGCCAAGTTGAAAGCACGTGAGAGGGATTCAACAGCTGCCTTGTAACCATCGGTCTTCGCAGCTTCTGAAAGAGCTTCAGCTGCTTCCAGCATATCAGCCACGACAAAGTTTGAACCAGCAAGAACAGCGTCTTTGATATCTTTTGGTGTGCGTCCCATCATCTTGTCCACACGCGCCTTGATGAAGTTGAGCACTTCTGCTTGATTGTCATAGGAAAGGCTATCAAATGAAAGTCCGTAAAGGCTGTCAATCAACTCATCCATAGGGATGTGCCAACCAAAGGCATCCAAGATACGAACAATCCCTTGTGTTGCACGACGAAGTGCATAAGGGTCATTGGAACCTGATGGAATCAAGCCAACTGAGAAGAAGGAAAGAAGGGTATCCAATTTATCTGCAAGGGCAAGAATGGCACCAACCTTAGTCTCTGGAAGGGCTCCGTCTGCTGAATCAGGAAGGTAGTGCTCACGGATAGCTCTCGCAACCGCAGCATCTTCACCAGCGAGAAGGGCGTATTTTTCACCCATGATTCCTTGCAATTCATCAAACTCACCGACCATACCCGTCAAGAGGTCAAATTTGTAGATTTCAGCTGCACGAGCGACGGCTGCCGTTTCTTCTGCAGTCAAACCAGCTTGCTCAGCTAGTGACGCTGCAATAACACCCGCACGCGCCATGTGTTCTGAAAGAGAACCAATTTTTTCATGGAAGGTCACGTTCGCCAATTTAGCAACGAGGTCTTCAATCTTAAGTTTTTGGTCTTCACGCCAGAAAAATTCACCATCTTCAAGACGTGCCACCAAGACTTTTTCATTTCCTCGGATAACATTTTCCAAGTGCTCAGCGTTCCCATTACGGACGGAGATGAAGTTTGGTTTCAGCTTACCATCAAGGTCACGTACAACAAAGTAACGTTGGTGCGTTTCCATTGAGGTCACCAAAACTTCTTCTGGAACATCCAAATATTTAGTGTCAAAACTTCCCATAAAGGCAGTTGGATATTCGACCAAGTTCAAGACTTCGTTCAAAAGTCCTTCTTCGATTTGAACTTGAACACCTTGTTCTGCTTCGATAGCCTTAATTTGCTCACGAATCATGTTTTCACGTTCTTTGCTATCCGCAATCACGTAAACCGTGCGAAGGTCTTCTTCATACGAATCCGCATTGGTAATTTCTACTTCATGTCCAAGGAAACGGTGCCCACGACTCACACGACCCGACTTAATATCCAAGAAATCAAGGTCGAGTGCTTCGTCGCCCAAAAGAACGATCAAGGTGTGAACTGGGCGAATGTATTCAAAGATGTTGTTAGCCCAGTGCATGCTAACAGGGAAGGTCAATGAAGCAAGCACCTCTGGAAGGCCAGCCAAGACTTCTTTAGCTGGTTTTCCAGCTTCGTGCTTCGTAACATAAACGTACTCTTCACCCTTGACTTCACGGAATTCGATATCATCAACCGTCAAGCCTTTCCCACGGACGAATCCTTGAGCCGCTTTTGAGAAGTTTCCATCTGCATCCAAGGCGATTTTCTTAGAAGGTCCTTTAAAATCTTCGGTCAAATCAGATTGTTGATCTGCTAAACCAATCACACGGATAGCCAAACGGCGTGGTGTTGAGAAGGTTTGAATGCTTTCGTATGAAAGTCGGTTGTCATCCAAGAAGGCTGCCATTTTCTCACCGAGTTGTTTTTCACTTGGTGTGACAACGTAGGCTGGCAACTCTTCAAGTCCAAGTTCTACTAATAAGTTTTTTGTCATGTTTTTTCCTTTACAAAATTCTTCTTTTTGATAGGCACCTTAGGTACCGGGGACGTCGCTAACTAACTTTGTGAGGCTGTAGGGAAATCTTCTGTCTCTTTGACATCGATTTCCAACAGTCTCATCAAAGTGGATTTAGCCAACTGATTTTTGAACCTAACGTTTCAAAAATCCCCATCAAGCAGTACGGCGGTGCCTATCCCTTTAGCAAGTCTCCGACTTGCCTCTGGGTAGCCGTACGGGCTCACTTTGTTTGCCCATTTTCCATTCTTGTAACTCTTTTTATTCTTCCTCTTCTGCTAGGAGTTTGGCGCGTGTGGCTTCGTCGAGAAGTGGGTAACCAAGTTTCTTGCGTTCTGCGACGAAGGTTTTGGCTACGACACGGGCCAAGTTACGGATGCGGGCAATGTAGCCGGCACGTTCTGTAACGGATACAGCTCCACGAGCATCAAGCAAGTTGAAGGTGTGTGAACATTTCAAAACGTAGTCATAGGCGGGGTGAACAAGACCCAATTCCAAAGCACGTCCTGCTTCTTTTTCAAATTTTTCGAAGTTTTCAAGAAGCATATCTTGGTCAGAAACTTCAAAACTGTATTTTGAGTGTTCATATTCTGGTTGAAGGAAGATTTCTCCGTATTTAACGCCTGGAGCCCACTCAATATCGTAAACAGAATCGACTTCTTGGATGTAAGAAGCCAAACGTTCCAATCCGTAAGTGACCTCAGAAGTTACCGGACCAGTTGCCAATCCACCAACTTGTTGGAAGTAGGTGAACTGAGTGATTTCCATACCGTCAAGCCAAACTTCCCAACCTAGACCAGCTGAACCAGTTGATGGGTTTTCCCAGTTATCTTCAACGAAACGGATATCGTGTTCCAAAGGATTGATCCCCAATTTTTCCAATGATTCAAGGTAGAGCTCTTGGATGTTTGATGGTGATGGTTTCATGACCACTTGGAATTGGTGGTGTTGGTAAAGACGGTTTGGGTTTTCTCCGTAACGACCGTCCGCTGGACGACGTGATGGCTCTACATAAGCCGCATTCCATGGCTCAGGACCAATGGCACGAAGGAAGGTGTAAGGACTCATGGTTCCCGCACCTTTTTCATTATCATAAGCCTGCATCAGCATACAACCCTGGTCATTCCAGTATTGTTGCAAAGTCAAAATAATTTCTTGAAAGGTTAATTTCTTAGACATTAAATACTCCTTGATTTAAATGATTTCTTGCGACACGAGTCTGCCCCGTCGATTACACGAAGCAAGACGAGTTAGTACTGCGTCTAGCTCAGGCACCCTAGTGCTGAGCGTGTGGCAGTCCGACTGTAAGGAGATCTCTGCCACTGACGCAGTGGAAAGTCAATTTTTTAGACATGTTTTACTCCTTATTCATAAAGTTTCTTGTGACTTAGGATACAAAAAGAACCGTGTCTCTGCTCCTAAGTCTATGACCTAGGGGCGTCAGAAACGCGGTTCCACCCTAATTTATTACTTCATTTTATTTTACTTTACTCAGCTTTTTACTGAGAGAAAGCGCCACTTGCTTACTTTGCTCTACTTGGCTCTCACTATCCCAAGCTCGCTAGAAAAACGCCGTAAGCCCTTCTTTCTTGACTAGTATTATAACAGATTTTTAGTGACTTGTAAATTAAAATCCGCATGAAACAATCGTTTCATACGGATTTTAGGCTAACAAACAAGGTTGTTTTTCTTATGGACGTCTCGCAGCTTTTGGTTTTTTACCATGAAGTTTTTTCTTGGCATTCTTCAAGGCTGTCAAAGCATCTTTCACATCTTGTTGGCTTGCTCCTGGATTTGAAAGGATGGTTTGTGCATCCTTGAAGGCTGCTAGGTAAGCTTCTTTTTCTTCATTTCCAGCATAGATGAATTTGGCATTCTTTTCTTGGAACTTCAATTCTTCCTTGATGTATTTTTCAAGGCTTGAAAAATCAGTTGCTTTCCCGTTTAATTTTCCTTCCGCAAGGCTAAGCTCAGCAAGTGCTTGATTGATTTGTTCTTGTTTCACAGTTGGATCAACTGCAAGCAAGGCAACTGTTTGGAAAGCACGATCGTAGTCGCGACGTACTTTTTCTTTGGCATTGGCATAACGACCAGTTTTAGTTGTAGCATCGTAAGCCTGCATGGCTTCTTTCAAGGCCGCAACGTTTGAATCTTTCCCATCCAAAGCTTGGCTGGCAGCTTCAAGACTAGCTAGAGCTTGGTTGACTTGCTCTTGACTAACCTTGTTGGTCAAGGCTGCTTGGGCAGCTTGCAAGGCTTGATCATAGGCTTCCTTCTTATCCGCACTGGCATTGAAGTATTGCGCTGTCTTTGTAACATCTGCTTGGTTGTTCAAAGCAGCCAAGAGATCCACTTTTAAGATCACTCCAATACGATAATTGTTGTTGCGTCCTGCGACAACTGAGATCACTGGTGCCTCCTCAGCTAGTTCATAGCCTGTAGGAAGAGTTGCAACCAAGGTATATTGACCAGTTGCTACAGATTTACCAAAGCCATTTTTACCATATTTTTCAGCAGGCAAGACAAAGTTTTCACCATCTGCCCCTTTTAATACGATCGTAGCTGCTTTTGAAACCGGTTGATCAAAGCTGATGCTAACTGGTGCATATTCTAAAGTATTGGCAAGGAAAGCAATCGTTTGGAAACTATTATCCTCTGTCAAATCAAATTCTTGTGTCAAGCTGCTGACAAATTTCACTTCTGTACGATCATACGTAAAGATTTCTGCAGTATAATGACCAAAGTTCAAGAAGTTAATATCTTTTGTCTTATCAACTGATACGTATTGGCCATTGCTATCTTTGATTCGGTAAACATACATAGTATCCAAATCTTTGTTCGTTTTAGCGTCACGAACTGCAATTTGAACCCGACCACTATTTTGATCCCGAACTAAATCAGCTAGTGAAACATAATCTACGTTACCCGCAAAGTCTTCTACATAGTAGTAGATATTCTTCTTATCGATGTTTTCAGGAAGATCGAAGCTACCATCTGCATTGGCCTTGATCACATGGTAATTTTCAAGCGCACGTGTACCATTCTTATCTTCACTGGTTTGGACCATTGTCCCCTGATCATCGAATGGAGTCACGTAGACGAGTTTTTCAGTTAAGATACCACCATCGCCAACATCTTTGGCTTTACGAGCTACAAACTGTTGTGCCCCATCTTTAAAGCGAATATATCCAGATGTGATCACTGGTTTTTGGGTATCAACTTGAACCTTAAAGGTCGTTGATTGCTCTTCAGCACCAGGAACCATTGGTGTATAACGAATGACATAATCATATAGACCATCTGCTACTGCTTTTCCATTCGCATCAATACCATTCCAAGCAGTGTTATCTAGTGTGTAACTGCGTGGGTTCTTTTGGTCACCGTTGAAGAAGTTCTTACGATGGTCAGATGGAGTTCCTTCCCACAATGGATTTTTATGTTCCGTATCACTTGCTGCATAAACAGTTGCACGAAGGTTTTCAATGTTTCTAAGGGCGACTGTCTTGTATTCAACGAGGTCTTTATTTCCATCTTCATTTGGCGAAATGGCAATGCGAACATTCCCATTCTCATCTAATTGAAGAGAATGTGTACCTTCCGCATTTTCTTCAATACCAAGAACTGTAATCCGACGACCATCTCGTTTTCCTTGTGTGAGGAGAAGGTCATTTTGCAGGGTAACAAGCGCAGAAACATTGGCACTAGAGGAGATATTCAAATCTTTTGGAACATGATAGTAGAAGCCATCTTTTCCTTCGCGAACCAAATCATAGATTGGTTTTTCAACAGCTGGAAGGTTTTGGAATTCTCCCTTGAATCCCATAAACGGCAAGCTGACCACATCCCCATCATCTGCCGGATCTACAAAGCGAACAAATCCTTCAAGGAAATAGCCGTTCGGCATTTCTTTGCTCAACTCTTCTGTGAATTTACTTGTATCGACTTTCACCGTAACCGTTTCAGAGCTATGTGCTTTCACGGTTACTTCAGGCCAAGCTGTTTCAGTCAATTTACGTGGACGGAGGGTAAATTTACCATCCTTCACTTCATCTGTGTCAGTATTCACCAACATTTTCAAGGTACGATCGGTATCTGAAATATTGTGAACCGTCACATCAAAGGTAAAGCTATCTCCAACATTTCCAAGAGTAACGCTTGGATAGTTGTTTTCACCAGTCACATACAAGTCTGTTGAAACGGCTGCAGCTGTGTCTACAACCCCTGCTCCTTGTTGACGTGGAGAAGTATAAACACCGGTTTCTTTATTAACATGTGGTTTAGCCGTAGACATCATCAAGGCTTTGACAGTTTCAGAAACTTGTTCTGGAGTCAATTCTGGGTGGTTCTTCACAAGGTATTCTTTGACCAAAGCTGCCACACCTGCTACATGAGGAGAGGCCATACTTGTACCACTCATATCTCCGTAGGTATTATCATTCAAAGAAGAAAAGATATTTCCACCAGGTGCTGTGACATCTGGTTTCAACTGACCATCTGTTGTTACTCCCCAACTTGAGAAATCAGACAATTGATCTGCCTCTGGAGATGGACGGTTGGCCATAGTATTGTTAAAGACAATTTTGTAGGAACCTGCCTTAAGAGCTTCCCCATAACGTTTTGAAATAAAGACAGATGGGATCTTTTTCGCATCTCCTTCAATTGCCATTCCAAGGTTCGATCCTTCCACATTATTGTAGACCAAAGCTCCTGCTGCACCATGATGGAAGGCATTCGCAATCTTTTCTGAGAATGGAATTTCCCCGCGTTGGATTAAGGCTAATTTACCGGTAAGATCCAGATCTTTGAAATCATCTTCTTTTCCAAGACCAACTGACACATATTCGTACTCTTTGCCTTTTTCAAAATCAGCGTCTGCAGCAGATTTACTGTAATCAAACTTCCCGTTATCTACTTCTGCATTACCTTCCAAACCTTTGACTTCAAAAACCTCTGTGGTAATGATTTTATTATTGATTGAAGCAACAGAAATAGAGTCCTCTACCGTTGATGGATTTCCAACCAAACCGTAATCTGGATTTTCTGCTGCTGGTCTAGAATAACCATTCCCAAAAGTATTGCTATTTCCTGCAGAAATTAAGACAGATACGCCTTTAGCGCGCGCCCGTTTAATGGCATCCACAATATCTGAATCCGCATTGACCGTAGAACCAGTCGTAGAACCAAGACTCATGTTGATAGTATCTGCACCAAGAGCTACAGCATCATCAATTGCTTTTACATAAAGAGCAGATCCCGTTGTTTTTTGGCGATCTGAGAAGACACGCATAAACATAACTTGCGCTTCTGGTGCTACACCATAGATCTTTTCTCCGTTTCCTGCTGCTTTATCAGGATTCCCTGTTGCAATCCCTGTAACGTGCATCCCATGAGAATCTCTTTCGGCCTCTTTGATATTGTCGGTCCCATCAAAGTAGTCATAGGCATAGACAACCTTGTCGTTGTACCATTTACCATAATCAATTCCTGCTGCTTTCTTAGCAGCTTCGATTTCTCCTTGGTTTTTAAACTTAGCTTTTGAAGGATCGGTAATCCGAAGAACCTCGTGGTTCACATCCAAACCAGAGTCGATGACGGCGACAACCATCCCTTCCCCTTTATAACCTTGCTTCCAGGTTTGGGGAACAGTAATAATTTCGTCACTTTCGATGCTTTGAGGTTTTTCAGCTGCCTCATGGCGATTCGTTGTTTCTGAACTTGTCGCAGAAGCCACTTCTGTTGCTTTTTCTACAGGTTTTTCTGCTACTTCCGGTTTTGTTTCTGGAACAGCAGCTGCTTCTTTCGGAGCTTCTGTTTTTTCAATAAGAGCTGCTTCTGTTGTATTCGTTGTCTTTTCAGCAACTGTTGCTTCTTTTGCAACTGCTACTTTCTCACTAGCAACTGCTGTATTTGCTTCTGTTGCTTGTGAATGCTCTTCTTCAGCAGGTGCCTGTTGAGTAGTGGCTACAAGCTGTGTTCCAGCACTCGTTTGGTTAGCCGCTTGTTCTTCAGCACTCGCTTGTGCAGATCCAAATACCAAAACAGCCCCTAATAAAACTGAGGCTACACCAAATTTGTATTTTCTTAATGAAAAACGTTCTTGTCTATTCATAGAAACTCCCCTTTTATTTTAATAGTAACTATTATAACGCAAAATTATCTGAAAATTCATTCAAAAAACAAAATGTAACACAAATGTAACATTTACGAATGTTACTAACTGTTAATTTATTTTCGTTCGGAAAAATGTAAATTAGTATGGGAAAGTATTATAGAACGTCTGTTTTTGTTGGAGTTTTAAAATTATTTAATCCTTGAAAGGATTTTAAAAACCGAGAACGAAACTGTCCTCGGTTTTCATTAATGAATAGAAATTCTCTCTTAAAAATCTTTGGTGTCCGGATCTGGTGCACCTGCTTCAACCGGAAGATGGCGAAGGAGTTCCATATCATCTGCCGTCAATTCAAAATCAAAGCAATTTAAATTACTCGCAATCCGCTCAGGTGTAACCGATTTTGACAGTGGAAGGAAACCTTCTTGCAAACTCCAAGCCAAGGCTAGTTGAGCGACGGTCTTTCCATATTTAGTAGCCATTTCTTTTACTTGTTCATTTTGGAACAATTCTCCTTGGCCAAAAGGTCCCCAAGCCTCTAGTAAAATGCCATGCTTACGACTTGATGCAATGACTTCACTTTGGTACACCCCAGGTGCTAGACGAATTTGGTTCACAGCCGGAATGACCCGAGCTGTTTCAAGGAGGGCTTCCAAATGATGAGGCAGAAAATTGCTAATACCAATAGCTCGAACCTTGCCAGCAGCTAGCATATCTTCCATTGCCCGCCAAACCTCAGCATTTCGTTGTTTCCAAGCATCATTTTCTCGAAGGGGTTTTGGATTTGGCCAATGAATCAAATAAAGATCTACATAGTCCAAGCCTAGTTTCTCAAGAGACTCTTCCAAAGCAGCTTGAGCGTCTTCATAGGTGTGATGAGTATTCCAAAGTTTGGTGGTAATAAACAGGTCTTCGCGCGCAAGACCACTGTCTTTAATGGCCCGGCCCACACTCTCTTCATTCTGATAAATCGCAGCTGTATCGATATGGCGATAACCTGCTTTTAATGCAGCTAAGACAGCTTGATAGGCTTCTTCTCCATCCGCTGCTTTCCAGGTTCCAAATCCCAATACAGGAATCTCCACCCCATTATTTAAACGATAATGATTCATTTTTTCTTTCCTTTCTTCGATTTCGGTTTCTTAGGCCCTCGAAGCTTGAGCTCTGGCTTAAAAATATTTTTCTTGGTTGGCTCCATCTTCTTGCTATAAAAACTATAGAGTAAAAATGCCCCACCAACAATCACAATAAAGATATTTTTTCTTACAATCCCATAGAGCAAGAAAAAAATCCCCATCAATAAAAAACGTATATCAATTGCCTTCATAAGCTACCTCACATTTCAATTCCCATTATAGCATGAAAAGACAGCATTCACAAAATTGCACTACCATTGGTAAACAAAAACCTCTCTAGGTATGACCTAGAGAGGAAGTATTCTATCTGCGATTCTTGAATCTAATTGGTAGCTTGGTAACGTTTGACCCCATCGAGATAGGTCGCAACCAGATCCAAATTTTGATCAAGCACGATGAAGTCCGCATCATACCCTTCTCGAATTTGACCACAAACATCATCAATATGGACTGATTTTGCCGGATTGAGGCTGGCCATCATCACTGCTTCGTGAGGGTTAGCAATTCCCCACTCTACAACATTTTTTAATCCATCTTTCAATTTCAAGATTGAGCCAGCTAGATTACCAGTTGATTTCAAGCGAGCCGTCCCTTCAGCGACCACAACTGGGAATTCCCCAAGCATGTAGTCTCCGTCTTCTAAGCCCCCAGCTGTCATACAGTCCGTAATCAAGGCAACATTTTCTTTTCCTTTTTGTTTCATCAGGATATCACAAGCTAAAGGATCCACGTGATGGCCATCACAGATCAACTCTGCTGTGGTATGAGGCAACTCATACATGGCACCAACCATACCGAGTTCACGGTGCGTCAAACCACGCATACCATTGTAGGCATGCACCCAGACACTCGCACCTGCATCAACCGCTTTTTTAGCTTCTTCAAAAGTAGCATTGGAGTGTCCCAGAGCGACAGTCACCCCTTCTCCTGTAATAGTCCGAACAAATTCTTCTACCCCTTCACGCTCGGGAGCAAGGGCAATCTTATTCAACAAACCATTGGCAGCTTTTTGCCAAGCCCGGAATTCTTCCATACTTGGATCCTTCATATAAGATGGGTTTTGAGCTCCCTTGTATTTTTCTGTAAAATAAGGTCCTTCAAAATAAATCCCGCGAATCTTAGCTCCTGTTGCTTCTTTGTATCGTGCACCGATATTTTCAGTTACTGCCAAAAGTTGTTCGTAAGAAGAAGTCAAGGTCGTAGGCAAAAAACTCGTAACCCCTGTACTCAAGAGACCTTCACTCATGGTATGGAGAGTGCCTTCGATATTGTTATCCATCACATCTACCCCACCAAATCCGTGAATATGGGTATCTACGAGGCCAGGCGCAATGCTGTAACCAGAATAATCCAGCACATCCGCACCTTCTGGTAAGCTTTCCACATGTTTTCCAAACTTGCCATCAACAAGCTCCAAATAGCCTCCGCGGCGAACCCCATGTGGGTAATAAAATTGATCTGCTTTAATATATGTAGACATAAAATCGTCCTTTCCATTGTAGGAACTGTGTTCCATTTATATTCATACATATTATAACGCTTTCACTTCTATTTGTAAATGGTCTAGACCTATTTTTGAATAGAATCCAACAAAAAACAGAGTAAGCTTCCTACTTACTCTGTTTGACGTTCATTAAATTTGATCGATTTGTACTTTTTCAGCTAGATTCATGGCATGGTCTGCAACACGTGTATAGTGAGAAATGATATCAATAAAGTTCACTCCGGCTTGTGGCGTACATTCACCTTGGTTCAAACGACGAATATGAGTTTTCCGAAGTCTTTTCTCCAATTTTTCAATTGCCTCGTGACGTGCTACCAGTTGATTTGCAAGACTCACATCATTGTGCTCGATAGCTTTCAAAGCATCCTCTACAAATTGATGGGTTTGGTTGTAAATATCTTCCAATTCAGCCAAGGCCGCTTCTGAAAAGACCACTTTCTTACGAATTAAATAATCGGTCAGATTGATCAAGGCTTCCGCGTGATCTCCAATCCGCTCCAAGTCCCGTGAGGAATCTAGGATGTTGGTGAGAACTTCACTTTCTCTCGGACTCAAGGCTTCACTCGACAAACGAATCAAGTAGCGAGTCAAATCATCATCAATGGTATTAATGGCTTCTTCTGTCTTATGTCCCTTTTCAGCTGTTTTTTCATTTTGATGAACAATATAATCATAAGAGAGATTAAAAGCTTTGTCTGCATATCCACCTAAATGAAGCAACTCTTTTTTCGCATTTCCTAGAGCAATCGAAGGGGCTTGAGTGATCAAGTTTTCATCCAAATAGAGCGGTTCATATTTAACAACCTCATCCTCACCAGGAATCAGTTTGGTTACAAAGTATGCCAAAGCTCCAATGAATGGGAATTGAATGATGGTATTGGTCACGTTGAAAGCTCCGTGAGAAAAAGCAATGGTCATTTCTGGTGACAAATGCAAGAGCCCTTGGAAGTATTCAATCATGGCCGTAAAAGGTGTTAACAAGATCAAACAAAGGATTGTACCGATCAAGTTAAAGAGCACGTGGGTTGCTGCAACACGCTTAGCAGAAACATTGGCCCCCATCGCTGCAATAATAACTGTCAAGGTTGTTCCGATGTTATCCCCAAAAAGAATAGGTAAAGAACCGCGAAGATCTAGGAAACCACCTGAATACAAACCTTGTAGAATCCCAATGGTAGCTGACGAAGCTTGAATCAAAACGGTGATGATGGCTCCTGCTAAAACACCCAGAATTGGATTTTTTCCAAGGGTGATCATGTACTGACTAAATTCTGGCAATTCTTTCAAAGGACTCATTCCCGCACTAATCAGGTTTAAAGCGTAGAAAATTCCTCCAACCCCAAAGAGAATCCGACCAATATTATTGGCCATTCGATTCTTGGTAAAGAAAAGTAAGACCGTTCCAAGAAACATAATTGGAAGGGCATAAGTCCCCAGTTTAAACCCAATAATGAATGAGGTGACCGTGGTCCCAATATTAGCCCCCATGATGATCCCAATGGCTTGACGCAGGGTCAAGAGACCCGCACTGACCAGACCAACGGTAATCACCGTTACCCCAGTACTAGACTGAATAAGGGCTGTCACTACAATCCCTACTAAGACTCCAAGAAAGGGATTGCTGGTATATTTATCAATATAGTAGCGAAGACGGTCCCCTGCGGCTTGTTGCAGTCCTTCTCCCATGGTTTTAATACTATAGAGAAAGAGACCCAACCCTCCCAAAAAGTTAAACAAAATTTCCTGCCAGTTAATGGACATGATCATTCCTCCAAATATGAGATCAGAAATAAAACTCCTCTCCTATTGTAAAGGATAATTTCCAATCACACAAGAGATTTCTGTAAATTTCTATTATTTTTTGAAACCGTTTTTTTCTTTCTGTTTTATTTTCCTCATTTTAAGAGCCAAAAAAGAGGTTGGAAATTTCCAACCCGAGACTGTAGACAAACTATTCTTTTTTATAAATCTAATAAATTCTATAAAAAGAAATGTTACTCGTTAGAGTGATTCAATCATCTACTGAAACTTTTCGTCGTGAGAAAAGTACCTGAAACTTAATAGTTTCAGGTACTCGGAATTATTGAGACCTTAGGCTCAATAATTAGTCATGGAACTTCGAAGAAGTTCGCTGACGTCCGTACTCACCTAAGGAAAGTTTCTAAGAAGACTTTGTCTTTCAATCTGGACGTGGAAAATTTCCAACCTCTCTAGTCTTTGTTCAAATTGCGCAACATCTCATCGATCTTGTTCCCGTATTCGATGGATTCGTCTTTCACAAAAGTAAGATCTGGAATCTTGTACAATTTCAGATTCCGACCTAATTCACGCTTGATGGTTCCTGTTGCTTTTTCAAGGCCTGTCTGAGCCTTTTGATTGTCTGAAGCCAAATCACTCATAATTGAATAATACACTTTGGCCATAGACAAATCACCTAGCATTTGAACATCCGTAATGGTGACGCCTTGAACACGCGGGTCACGGACTTTCTTTTGTAAAATCTCGTTGACTTCACGCTTGATTTCCATCCCTACTCGGTCTGTCCGAAAATGACTTGCCATAGGAACTCCTTTCTGCTCTGTGTTTAAAAACTAGGAAATCAGAGGGAACCCTCTTTTTTCCTAGTCAGCTTGCTTATTTTTTAATTTCTTCCATGATGTAGGCTTCGATGGTATCATCTGTCTTGATATCATTGTAACCTTCAATCATCAATCCACCTTCACGACCATTTGTGATCTCTTTGACATCATCTTTGAAGTGTTTCAAGCTTGCAAGAGCTCCGTCATAGATCACGACACCGTCACGAATGACACGGACTTTGGAATCACGTGTAACCTTACCACTGAGGACCATAAATCCACCGATGGTACCCACTTTAGAGACCTTAAAGGTTTCACGAATAACTGCTTCCCCGATGACTTTCTCTTCGAACTCAGGATCCAACATACCCTTCATGGCATCTTCCATTTCTTCAATCACTTTGTAGATAATTGAGTGAAGACGGATTTCCACCTCGTCAGCTTCAGCTTGTTGACGTGCTTGTGGCGTAGGACGGACGTTAAATCCGATGATGAAGGCATTTGAAGCTTCTGCAAGGGTCACGTCTGATTCGTTGATCGCACCAACTGCTGAGTGAACGATGGTCACTTTCACACCTTCTACTTCAATCTTTTGAAGGGAAGCAGAAAGAGCTTCAACCGAACCTTGTACATCGGCTTTAATGATGACATTAACAGATTTCACTTCCCCAGCCTTCAAGGTATCAAAGAGATTTTCAAGGCTGACGCGGTTGGTTGCTTGACGTTGTTTCATCAGAGCACGTTTGGCACGTTCTTCACCAGCTGCACGCGCTGATTTTTCATCTTCATAAACCGCGAAGTGGTCACCTGCCATTGGCGCTTCGTTCAAACCAGTGATAGAAACCGGAGTAGATGGTCCTGCAACCTTCACACGACGTCCAAGGTCATTGGTCATGGCACGGACACGTCCGAAAGTATTACCAACAACGATTGGGTCTTGGACATTCAAAGTACCTTGTTGAACAAGGAGGGTTGCCACCGCACCTTTTCCTTTATCCAAGCGCGCTTCGATAACGGTACCGATGGCACGAACAGTTGGATCTGCTTTGAGTTCTTGGATTTCAGCCACAAGAAGGACCGTTTCCAAGAGTTCATCGATATTTTGGTTGAACTTAGCTGAGATTTCTACAAACTCAGAATCGCCACCCCAAGCTGTTGACATAACTCCATGCTCTGCCAATTCACCGATGACACGTTCTGGGTTGGCACCTGGTTTATCAATCTTGTTAATAGCCACAATGATTGGGACATTGGCTGCTTTTGAGTGGTTAATAGCTTCGATAGTCTGAGGCATCACCCCGTCATCTGCCGCTACGACCAAGATGGTAATATCCGTAACAGATGCACCACGCGCCCGCATAGAAGTAAAGGCCGCGTGTCCAGGTGTATCCAAGAAGGTAATCTTCTTGCCATTTTCTACGATTTGGTAGGCACCAATGTGCTGAGTGATTCCTCCCGCTTCACCTGTTGCTACACGTGAATTACGAAGGGTATCCAAAAGGGTTGTTTTACCGTGGTCAACGTGTCCCATGATGGTGACAACTGGTGGACGCTCTACCAACTCATCTGGATTCAAATAACCATCTTCAACGAAGAAGCGTTCGATATCGGCATTGTCCACTTCAACCTTTTTCTTGGCTTCAATTCCATAATCCACCATCAAGAGTTCAATCGTATCTCCATCCAGCGATTGGTTTTGAGTCGCCATGACTCCCATCATAAAGAGTTTCTTGACGATTTCAGCCGGTTCACGCTTGATGCGTTTTGCGATTTCTGCAACCGTCATTCCATCCGTATACTCAAATTCACTTGGTAATTCATGGAATTTACGCTCTGTTACTGGTTTTGGAGCATCATTACGGTTGTTCTTTCCTTTTTTATTTTTCTTATTGTTATTCCAGTTACTATTTCTCTGATTTCTCACTTGATTTTGACTATTTCGATTCCTTTGTTGTTTTCTTGGACCATCTTCTTCACGATCAAAATCATCGCGTTTCTTATCTGGTCGCGCTTGTTTCTTCCGACGTGTATCGACTTGAGCTGGAGCAGCAGCAACAGCTGGTTTTGTATGGTTCTCAACAGCTGGCTCCTGTACAGGCGCTTTCACTTCTGGTGCTTCTACCCGTTTCCGGCGCTGTTGACGTTCTTGTTCTGCTTTTGCAGCTTGTTGTTTGTAGCGATCTTCACTTCCACGTGCGTATTCAGCATTTTGTTCAGCTTTCAGTGCCGCTGCACGCGCTTTGAAATCAACTTTTGGTGCCACTTGGGGTTGTCCACTACGTCTTTGATCTGGTCGGTTATTGCGACGCTCAGAACCTTGATTTCGTTGTTCATTTCGCTCTTGTGGTCGTTGATTTCGGTTGTCACCATGACGCTGATTGTCCTTGCGATCACGTTTTGGACGATTGTCTTGTTGTTTCCTACGTTCAGCCTGCTCTTTTGCACGCGCTTCTCGTTCCGCTTTAAAGTTACGACTCTTTGGTTTAGCAGCTGGCGTTACTGATTTTGTCTCAGTTGCTCCTTCTTTTTTGACGGGCGCTGCTTCTTTTTTCTCTGCGACAGCCGTTGTCTTGGCAGCCACTTCTGCTACTTTCTTTTCGACTGTTTCTTTTTTCGCTGAAAAGCTCTTGATCAACTTTTCAGCAACATCAGTATCGACACTAGATGCATGACTCTTGACGTCAAAACCTAATTCTTTCGCACGAGTGACGACTTCCTTACTCTCCTTGCCCAATTCTTTGGCAATTTCGTATAATCTTTTCTTAGACAATTGCTGTCCTCCTCTTCTATTCCATAAGAGACCTCATTTTCTTTGAAAATCCAGCATCTACAACAGCGACGACCTTACGGGCACGTCCAATTGCAGTGCTTAATTCTAGTGTTGAAAACACGGTAGATACTTGAACCTCATAATAGCGACCCTTATCTGTCACCTTTTTTGTCAGGTTACTAGCTGCATCATTTGCCAGAAAAACTAATTTTGCTTTTTCTTCCTGGATGGCTTTGATCACGAGTTCTTCTCCAGAAATGAGTTTTCCTGCTCTTTGCGCCAAGCCCAACAAATTACTTATCTTTTGCTTATTCAAGGCCTAACTCTCTTCTCTTCACCTTATGATCTACATAAGCGATCAATTCATCATAGAAAGCTTCTTCCACTTCCATATTAAAGCTACGATTAAAAACTTTCTTTTTCTTAGCAAGTGCCGCTTCTTCATTGTCTAGCTTGATGTAAGCACCTCGACCATTGGCTTTGCCAGTTGGATCGATAAAGACTTGTCCTTCTTTATTTTTGACAATGCGGAGCAAATCGCGCTTATCAATGATTTCATTTGAAACGACAGATTTTCTTAAAGGGATTTTTCTTGTTTTAACCATGTTCCCTCCCTCTCTTAATCGACTTGCTCTTCGTCACTTTCTACTTGGTCTTCAAAAGTTTCTTGAGCTGCTTCCATTTCTTCGAACTCACTAGCAGATTTGATATCGATGCGGTAACCAGTCAAATGAGCTGCCAAACGAACGTTTTGACCACGACGACCAATGGCAAGAGATAATTTGTTGTCTGGAACCACAACGAGAGCATGTTTGCTATCTTCATCATCAAAAATAACTTGGTCCACTTCTGCAGGAGCGATCGCATTGTAGATAAATTCAGCTGGATCTGGAACCCATTCAATGACATCGATGTTTTCTTCTGTTGGAACCATACGGTCTAATTTTTGATCGTATCGAGCTGGGTGGAACTTGCTGGTAATCTTTTTAATATTCGATCCACCACGACCAACGATAGTCCCAATCGCATCTACGTTTGGATTATGGCTACGAACCGCAATTTTTGTACGATCTCCAGCTTCACGCGCTACACTCATAATCTCAACAGTTCCATCATAGACTTCAGGAATTTCTTGTTCCATCAAACGTTTGATCATTTCAGGGTGGCTTCGGCTAACAAAGACATTGACACCACGTGGATTATCTTCTACCTTGTAGACAAATACTTCAATTCGATCATGAGATTGGAACACTTCTCCTGGAATCTGGTCTTGCTTAGACAATTGTGCTTCGATTGAGCCAAGATTGACATAGATAAAACGATTGTCAAAGCGCTCCACCGTTCCACTCATGATTTCATTTTCATGTTCTTTATAAGTGTTATAGGTGATGGTGCGCGTTTGCTTACGCATTTTTTCCATGATCGTTTGTTTGGCAGATTGAGCTGCTACACGACCAAATTCAGCTGGTGCTTCTTCAAACTTGATCTTATCCCCCAACTCATAAGCAGAGCTAATGGCCAAGGCATCCTTCAAGCTGATTTCTAAACGGCTATCAAAGACTTCATCCACCACTTCACGAACCGTATAAACACGGAAATCTCCAGTTTTTTCATTGAATTCAATCGCTGCACTTTCTGATTGTCCATAACGACGGCGATAAGCTGAACGCAATGATTCTGTGACGGCTTCGATGATATCTTCTTTTTTGATCCCTTTGTCTTCTTCCAAAATGCGGAAGGCTTCTAGCATTTCTTTACTCATGTTTTTCTTGCCTCTACTATAAAGGCATCCTTTCTTTCATTCTGTTACAATTTTACAGCCAACCTTGCTTTGGACACAAGGTTATAAGGAATTTCTACAGTTTTCTTTCGTGTTTTATCCATATACTCAATGGTCAAAACATCCTCTTCAAAACCTACCAAGTTTCCCTCAAAAACCTTTTGCTTTTCAACAGCCTTATACAAGCT
Source organism: Streptococcus sp. HMSC072C09 (assembly GCF_001813105.1). Lineage (NCBI taxonomy): Bacteria > Bacillati > Bacillota > Bacilli > Lactobacillales > Streptococcaceae > Streptococcus > Streptococcus sp. HMSC072C09. The sequence goes on from NZ_KV811496.1 coordinate 63,522, forward strand.
GATATTGACGTACTTGCCAACAGCTCCCTCGAGTGCTTCCTTGGTTTTCAAAGGTCTCTCCAAGCCAGGACTGGTGACTTCTAAAAAGTACTGTTCTGGAAATGGGTCTGGTTTGATTTGATCCAATAGCGGACTGATGATTTCTGTCAAATCCGCTGTATCATTCAGTGTGATTCCTTCTGGTTTGTCTACGAAAATGCTTAAGACGTAGTCACCACCCATTTTGCCATATTCAACATCGACCAATTCAAATGGTTCCTTTATAGCTGGCTGAATCACTTCTGTTACTAAGTCAACAATCGTTGCGATGGTTGCCACCTCCTCATAGATAAGAGGCGAAGATATTTCCCCGCCTCTCCTTTTCTATTCATTTAAGGTATTATAACACGATTCCCCAACGATTGCAAGGAATATGCTAAAACTGTGCTTCTACACGGTAAATGACCTGGCCTTTACTGGAGAACTTTTTCTCATATTCCGTCATGACATTCCCCTCAAAATCACTAGCATGAAGGTCCAACCAGACTCCCTTCAAAGTCATTCCGTATTGAGAAAAGCTCACCAAACTGTATTCAAATAGACCTCGATTATCTGATTTAAAGTGAATCTCCCCATGTTCTGGAAGAATTTGCTTGAAGGTATCCAAGAAAGTCTTGTAAGTCAAGCGACGCTTCTCATGACGTTTCTTAGGCCAAGGATCTGAAAAATTCAGATAGAGTTGATCAATTTCCCCATCTTCAAAATAGTTGGTCAAGCTATCTCCGTCTACCCAAAGCAATTTAATGTTAGGAACATCAGCTTCTAAGACCTTATCTAAAGCATAACTCAAGACCGATTTTTGAATATCAATTCCGATGTAGTTGATCTCTGGATTGGCCTTGGCCATCCCAGTAATAAAGGCCCCTTTCCCGCTACCCACTTCGATATGAATAGGATGGTCATTCCCGAAAATTTCATGCCACTTTCCCTTGGCATCTTCTGGATTTAGGACCACATATTGCGGGTTCGCTTCTAATAATTCAGTCGCTCCCTTGCGATTTCTAACTCTCATATTTCCTTTCCATATTTCAACCGGAAATTGCGCAGAGCATAGATCTCGCGATTGACATTTTCTAAATCATTATTTTCATAGTATTTAGCAATTTGGCACAAGAAAGAGTATTGACCAAACCAATAGAGTTTATCAAATACTTTTTGATTGTACTTGTAGCCATAATAGCCTAACCAATCGCGCCAATTAGAATCTGGGATATAGTGACTCAAGATATGCGCCACATCCAACATCCGGTCTGTCAAACGAACAGAGTCCCAATCGACTAGATAAATCAAGCCGCTCTCTGTTTCAATCCAGTTACTATGACGAACATCCCCGTGGACGATCGTCGCATAATCCTCCCGAAAGGCAGGCACTGTCTTACGTAAATTCTTTACGACTGATTGGATATAGTGGTTCTGACGTAGGGCAATTGGCAACCGATTGCTCCAAGAATTGAGCAATTCTAATGGAGATTCCACAGGATAGCCAAGTTTTTTCAATTGGGTCATCAAAGGTCTAGAACGGTGCAATCTCGTTAAAATATTGACGACTTGTTTTTTCGACATCCCATTTGGCGTGAGAATTTCCCCATTCAACCATTCTTGGGCACTCATCACATTTCCATCTGGCAATCGTCGACTCCATAATAATTGAGGAGCAATCTGTTCTTTTGCTAGACCCGCAAGGATTGGGGTCGTATTCATTTTTACAAAAACGCGCCCACCATCTGGGTAGGTCCCCATGTAGGCCTTCCCACTCTTCCCAGGAATTGGGGTGAGGCTTAGCTCTTTTTCATTCGAGTCCATCTTTTCCTCCGTAAAAAGTTTCCAATCTATTTTACTAATTTTAACGACTTTCGTCAACCAAGCGCGCCATCTTAAATGGAAGATAGAGTAGGATTAAAGCAACTGTGTAAGCCAGTAAGCCTAACAACAGGACTTTATCTGAAATAAAGACCAGACCAATCCCCCCTTCTATCACCGTTATCATCCCCATGACCAGCTGAATCGTTTTGTTCAACCCTGCCTTTTTACTGCCCTTTTTCATCGGGAAAAGGAGGGTCAAGGGTTGGTAATCAAAAGCACTGTAAAGCCCCAGTAATTGAAAAATAACCAAGTAATTGAGCAAGGCTACAAGGGCAATCACTACGAGAGGCTGGGGAATAAAGATGATAGCGAGAATGGAAAGAGCCAAGAGTCGGAGAGTCATAGAGAAAAGATCTCCATTCCGTAGGAAGGAGCGCATATATAAGTGAAGCCACGTATTGCCATGTGTTTTGGGAAGAAGCCCTAAGAAACCATCCAAGTAAGCTCTTCTTTTAACACTGTTAGTGATCCCTTTAACCGTTGTAAACAAGGCAAAGAAACGAAGAATCAATTGTTTCCTTGCATTCTCACGAGCAATGGCCAAGTTCCAATTCAAATTTCCATCCTGGTAGAAGCGCGCTTCCTTCCAGCTAAAAACAGCCCATTTAGCCACTCCTAAGACAAGGATATAAGCTACAATAGCAAGGTTATCCAGCCCCGTTGCCAGAAGAAGAGGCACAAATAATAGAAGGACAAAACTTTGAATCAAAAACCAAAACACAAAAGACTTCTTGGCCTGCCCTTTGATATAACGTTTCACTTCCTCTTCCTTTACTAAAAGGAATAAAGCATCGGGTTTCTCTAAGTAGGTCGCAATGGAGCCAATCGGAACCAAGAGGAGCAAACCAATCATGAGACTCCAGCGGATCAGGCTTGTATCTTTGGGGAGATCTTGTAAGAATTGGCTGTATTGAACCGCCAAAAATCCTATGAAAATCAACATAAAGAGGACGAAATGATCATTGAGAACATAGCGGCTATATTTTACACATTGAGTTCGAAACGTTTGTTGCCGTTTTTTCATCAACTCTTTCATGCTGTTTCCTCTTCTGTCAAGGTCATGTAGATATCATTTAGACTTGCTTTCTCATCCCCAAAAGTTGAACGCAGCTCGTCCAAGGTCCCTTGTGCTCGGATCTGACCCTTATGGAGGATCACAAAACCATCACACATCTTTTCAGCCGAATCCAGAACGTGGGTACTCATCAAAATCGATTTTCCTTTTGCTTTCTCATCGGCCAATAACTGAATCAAATCTGCAATCGCAACAGGATCCAATCCCAAAAAGGGTTCATCGACAATATAAAGACTTGGATCCACTGCATAGGCGCAAATAATCATGACCTTTTGCTTCATCCCTTTTGAAAACTGGGTCGGGAACCAATCTAATTTTTCAGCCAAACGGAATCGTTCCAATAAAGGCTGGACGCGCACCATGACCTGATCCATGTCTAAATCATAGGCCATAGCTACAGTTTCGATATGCTCTCTCAAGGTTAATTCTTCATATAGACTAGGAGTTTCTGGAATATAGCCGATTTTTTTACGATAGTCTGTTGGAGCTTCTGGAAGACTCAAGCCGTCAATCCGTACTTCCCCAGCATAAGGATGCAGGAGACCAATAATTTCATTAATCGTGGTTGACTTCCCAGCTCCATTTAGTCCAATCAAACCAATCAGTTGGCCATCCGGAACTGAAAAACTCACCTCTTTCAGGACAGGGATGTTGACATAGCCCCCTGTCAACTTGTTGATTTCTAACATATTTTCTCCGATTTCTGGTATAATGTTCTTATATTATAACAAAATTTAGTCTAAATGAGGTGTATTTATGGTTGACGATTGTATTTTTTGTAAGATTATAGCTGGCGACATTCCTTCCTCCAAAGTCTATGAGGACGAGGAAGTCCTCGCATTTTTGGACATCTCTCAGGTTACACCAGGTCATACGTTAGTGGTTCCAAAAAAACACGCTCGCAACCTTTTAGAGATGGACGAAACCGCCACAGCTCAACTATTTGCACGTGTTTCTAAAGTTGCTAAAAAAGTAGAAGCTGCTACCCAAGCTAAGGGAATGAATATCATCAGCAACATGGAAGAAGTTTCTGGACAAACCGTATTTCACACACATGTCCACATTATCCCTCGCTATTCCGATCAAGATGAGCTTGCCATTTCTTTTACTGAACACGAGCCTAATTTTGAACAACTAGCAGTTCTCGCAGAAACCATCAAAAACAGTTAAAAAGGAGGCCATATGAAACTCAAAAATCTCTTTTGGTTTGCAACAGGAGCTAGCATTAGCTACCATCTGGTTAAAAACCGCAAAGAAATCAAAACTGAGGTGACTGAATCCAGCCAATTGGTTAAGGGCATTCAAGATAACCTAGCAAAAATCCAACGTAATCTGGATATTATCCAAGACCAAAAGACCAATCTTCAAGAATTGGTAACGGATTTCCAATACAAGACCAAACTCTTTAGCCAGCAAGCAACTGCCTCTCTAAAAGAAATTCAAGACATCTGGCAACCAAGTAAAAACGATTGAGAAAACTCAATCGTTTTTTTCTTATTCCGACGGCGCAGCTGGTGCGACACTGCTCGACTCTGTAGCTGCAGGGGCAACTGGCGTTACTGGTGCGACAGAACTTTGAGGTGTCACCACTCCCGTATCCTGAGTCGATGGTGCAACTGGCAGTTGGTTAAACTCTTGGTAAACAGGTGCTTCCTCAGATGATGCCACTGGCGTATCATTTTGAGAAGAAGCATTCTTCAAATCTTCATCTCCATCCAATAGATAAGCATTGGTTTTCAGTGTTTTAATTTCTTTCTTGCCTAAAGCTTTGCGGATGATATTTTGAATTTTCAAGAGATGTTTTGAAGTGACAATCTGGTAGCTACCACCATCTGCTAAGGTGGCATCTTCTCCTTTCAACTGGTACTGATGAATCGTTGAAAGGGCATCTTTATATCCTAACAATTGAAGAAGACTGTTGCTATCAAGTGAAATGTTGGTTTGCATATTGTCACTAACAGACTCAATGATTCCTTTGTAGTGACTCAAACTATTGAGGCTTAAAACTTTCTCAACAATCTTTTTGATCACTTCACGTTGGCGTTTTTGACGTCCATAGTCTCCTTCTGGGTCTTGGTAGCGCATCCGTGAATAAACGAGAGCTTGGTCCCCATTAATCTCCTGACGTCCTGGTGCGATCTTAGCCGTATATTCTGGCTCATTTTCCTCGATCGAGATATCGAAGTCAAATGGATTGTTGACCGTGATGCCACCAACCTTATCCACTAATTGAACCAGCCCCTTCATATTGATCATGACATAGCGGTCAATATGGATATTCAAAAGTTCTTGAATGGTCTTAATGGCTAACTTGGCACCACCTTGAGCATAAGCCGAATTCAATTTTGCTTGGACCGTTTCACCATCTGAAGTAATATTGGTTAGGATATCTCTTTCCAAGCTCGTCATGGTTGTTTCTTTTGTTTGAGGATTGACAGTCACCAAAATCATGGTATCACTATTTCCAGCCCAAGGATCTTCCCGAGAACCGCTACCTGTATCAACCCCCATCAAAAGGATGGTCATTGGCTTGTTTTCTGCAATGACATTGGTCTCATTTCCAAAGCCCTTATAAGTCTTACTGAGAGTCCCAGTCGTTTGGTTTAGGATGGTAAGGCCATAGGCTCCGATCCCAATCACTGTTACCGTCAATAAGCTCAAAAACATCAAAATAATTTTTTTAACCATATAGAATCTCTCTCTAATCTATCAGTTTCCCCATAAGGTAAACATCTAAGAATTCTCCTTCAGCTGAACAAGCTCCACGAGCTTGGCAACCTTCGATCTCAAAACCTAACTTTTTATACAGGTGAACTGCTCGTTCATTGCGCACTTGGACATTCAAGACTAGTTTCCTAAGAACACCGGTCGAGTGCGCCCACTCGATCCCTTCTTCCAACAAGATCTGTCCAAGTCCTTGATTCCAATAAGCTTTTTGAACCACAATAAAGACATCACCAATATGCTGAATGGACCGTTGAGAAACTGCAGTGATATTTAACAAAGCTGCCAGTTCCTGATCTAGAAATAGTAAGAGGCAAATCCGATTTTCCGCCATCTCTTGCACCATCAGAAATTGCTCCATGTCTGCTGGAGACATGCCAATTCCAGCTTCATCTAGCGTCATGTAATCTGACTCTTTCCCAACTTGATTTAAGAAATCAACGACAAGAGCCGCGTCTGCACTGTCAGCTTGCCGAATTTCTACTGTCACTTCCTTTTCCTTAGTCATCCGTTTTTTCCACCTGCTCAAAGGATGTCAGTAAAGCTTCTGCACGCGCTCCATGAGCTTCAAAAGATAACTCTCGCCCATCTTCTAATTTTCGGATAAAAATTTTTAGATAAGCATCCGAAAGACTCGGCTCAATCAGCTCTCCCCATTCAATAATGGTAGCACCATCTCCAAATAGAAAATCATCTAAATCAATAGAATCTGGATCATTCCCAATCCGGTAAACATCCAAATGGTATAAAGGTAAGCGACCTTCGTATTCACGAACAATGGTATAGGTCGGGCTTTTAATCATCTGATCAATCCCTAACCCCTTTGCAATTCCCTTGGTAAAGGTCGTTTTTCCTGCCCCTAGATCACCTGATAAGATGATCACGTCTTGCTTTTCTAAGAGTTTTCCTAGCTGTTTTCCTAGAGCGATCAGCTCCGTTTCATTGTGACTAATCATTTCTCTATTATACCAAACTTTTTAAAAATCTGCTCTTTCTTTTAGCAATTGTTCGACTCCGGTTTGTTTTTGAGAAAAAGGAATCAAAGAAAACAGGAAACTCTCCCATTCATTCCCTCAATCCATCTAAAAAGGAATGGGAGACAACTCCCATTCCTTTTTGGCACTTTTCTGATACTTAATTCAAGGCCATACTAACGTAGTTTAAAATAAAGAGAACATCTAAAATCCAAATCATGCTGTGCACTTCTTTGGCTTCTCCTTTAACCACTTTCACTAAGCTATAGGTGATAAATCCAGCAGCGATCCCTTGTGTAATCGAGTAGCTGAAGCCCATAAAGATAGAGGTGAAGAAGGCAGGAACTGCTTCTGACATATCTTCCCAATGGATATTTTTCAAGCCACTCAACATCATGATCCCAACAACAATCAAAATTGGAGCTGTAGCAGCGGTCGGTACAATCGCCAACAAAGGACTAAAGAGACTTGAAATAGCAAAACAGATTGCCACAACCAAGGCTGTCAAACCAGTGCGTCCACCAGCTCCAATACCAGCTGCAGATTCAACATACGTCGTTACGTTTGAAGTTCCTGCAATAGCTCCGACTGAAGTCGCTACAAGGTCTGAATAGAGGGCCTTATCTAATTTCGCTGATTGATGGTTTTCCCCATTTGTCGCAACAATCCCAACTTTTTCACCCGTACCGATTAAAGTTCCAATTGTATCAAAAATATCCGTCAAGGAGAAGGCTAAGATTGCCATTAAGGTCTCAGGCAAACGAGACGTATTGGAAATCAACGAACCCAATCCTTTTGATCCCAAAGCTTGACCAAAGATCGTGCCTAAATCATTAAAGGCAGCTCCTAGATGATTACTTGCAAAGTCAATTTTAGTGATATCAACCACATGGATGAGAATTCCAAGTACAGTCGTTGCTAAGATAGAAAGGATAATCCCTCCCTTAATCCCTTTGACAACAAAGAAAATAGTAATCGCAAGACCAACAAGAGCCAAGAGGACAGCCGGATTGTTAAAATCAACCAATCCAGGAACAGCAGATGCATTGGCTGAGATCGTTGCATTCGCCTTATCTGCTCCTTCTCCGACCACTGTATAGGTATGAGGGTCAATCGTGAATTTCAAAAATCCCGCATTCTTAATTCCAACATAGGCCAAGAAAATCCCGATCCCCGCTGAAATAGCAGACCGAAGAGCTGTCGGAATCGATTCGATGATCATCTTCCGAACATTTGTCAATGTGATAATCAATGAAATCACTCCACAAATGAAGACCATCCCCAAAGCTTCCTGCCATGAGTAGCCCATACCAAATACAACGGTAAAGGTAAAGAAGGCATTCAAGCCCATTCCTGGTGCTTGTGCATACGGTAAATTGGCATAAAAAGCCATCATCAAGGTTCCGACAACAGATCCAATAATCGTTGCAAGGAAGACCCCTTGAGCTGGCATACCTGTTTGTGACAACATTTGCGGATTTACGAAGAGGATATAACTCATCGCAAAAAAGGTTGTCAAACCAGCAAGAACCTCTGTTCGAACAGTGGTTCCATGTTCTGAAAGTTTAAAAAACTTATCCATTTCAGAATAAACTCCTTTTTCATCATTCTCGCTCCCAATCAATTTGCGAACGTTATTTCTATTTTACCAAAAGATCTTTCGCCTTTCAAGAAATCCTACTTCTCTTCTCGATTTTTGAGCGCTTTTCCGATTTTTCTGATATAATGGTCTCATTCTTCTCGAAAGGAACTGAATTATGCATAAAAAGATGATCGCTCTAGATTTAGACGGCACCCTCTTAAATTCCGAAAGCAAATTGAGCGACTTTACTATTGATACGATTAAAAAAATTAGTGCTCTTGGCCATAAAGTTATTATTACAACAGGCCGCCCCTACCGTATGGCGCACACCTATTACAAACAGCTAGAGCTAGATACTCCGATGATCAATTTTAACGGCTCCCTAACGCATCTCCCTGAGAAAAAATGGGCGGATGAACAATGTTTGACTTTAGATAAAAAATACCTGTTAGATATGGTCGCTAACCGAGACACCATCCAAGCGGACTTTATCGCTGGCGAATACCGCAATAAATTCTTTATTACCGATCCAAATGAGCACGTTGCAGATCCTAAACTATTCGGTATTGAATCTTTCCAACCAGAAAATCAATTCAATCCCAAACGGGTAACGAGCGACCCAAACTGTATCCTCTTTCAAACGAAAGCGGAAGACAAATATGCTCTGGCAGATGAAATGAATCGGCATTATGACTACAATCTGTCTATCAATACTTGGGGTGGTCCCTTAAATATTCTGGAATGCAATCCAAAAAATGTGACCAAAGCTTCTGCTCTGACCTACCTTCTGGATAAACTCAATATGGATCAGAAGGATTTGATTGCCTTTGGAGACGAGCACAACGATACCGACATGCTAGCTCTCGCTGGTCATGGATACGCTATGAAAAATGCCAGCTCCGTCCTTCTCCCATATGCAGACTCCATCACAGATTTCACCAATAACGAAGACGGTGTAGCGCGCCAACTCATTCAATTATTCTTATAATAGGAACAGACATGAGTTATCCCCTCATGTCTTTTTCTTCGCCAAATACTTAATCGGTTAATCAATACCCTCCTTTTTTTCCATTTTTTTATTGTTCAATAGATAAGTTTGTGATATTATTAACATAGTTATTAAAGAAGCGCTTTCAAAAAATGCTAAATCGCTTCTCGTTCACTTAAGGAGGAACAAAATGAAAGCTGTTGTTGTTAATCCAGAAGGTACTGGTGTTGAAATCGTTGCAAACAAAGACATGCGTCCACTTGAAACAGGGGAAGCACTTGTTCAAATCGAATACTGTGGTGTCTGCCACACTGACTTGCACGTTGCTCACGGGGACTTCGGTAAAGTTCCAGGCCGTGTTCTTGGACACGAAGGAATCGGTATTGTTAAAGAAGTTGCTCCAGATGTCAAGAGCCTAAAAGTTGGGGATCGTGTCAGTGTCGCATGGTTCTTCGAAGGATGTGGAACTTGTGAATACTGTACAACTGGTCGTGAAACTCTTTGCCGTACTGTAAAAAATGCTGGTTACTCTGTTGATGGAGGAATGGCTGAACAATGTATCGTTACTGCAGATTACGCAGTGAAAGTACCTGAAGGATTAGATCCAGCCCAAGCTTCTTCTATTACCTGTGCAGGTGTTACAACTTACAAAGCCATCAAAGAAGCCAAAGCTGAACCAGGACAATGGATCGTTATCTATGGAGCTGGTGGACTAGGAAACTTGGCTGTTCAATATGCTAAGAAAGTCTTCAACGCACATGTCATCGCTGTCGATATCAACAATGATAAACTAGAATTGGCGAAAGAAGTTGGTGCAGACTTTGTCATCAACGGTCGCGAAGTTGAAGATGTCCCAGGATTGATCAAAGAAAAAACAAATGGTGGAGCTCACTCTGCTGTCGTAACAGCTGTTTCTAAAGTAGCTTTCAACCAAGCAGTAGATTCTGTTCGTGCAGGTGGCCGCGTGGTCGCAGTTGGTCTTCCTTCTGAAATGATGGACCTCAGCATTGTGAAAACTGTATTAGATGGTATCCAAGTCATTGGTTCTCTTGTAGGAACTCGTAAAGATTTAGAAGAAGCTTTCCAATTTGGTGCAGAAGGCTTGGTCGTTCCTGTCGTTCAAAAACGTCCAGTGGAAGATGCTGTCAAAGTCTTTGACGAAATGGAAGCTGGAACCATTCAAGGACGTATGGTACTTGACTTTACAAACTAAACAACTGAACCTACAGGACTAGCCCAGTTGGGCTAGTCTTTTTGAGTGCTCTCAATCACTCTATTTTACAATTTATTATATATTTATTTTTTATTTTTGCGGATATAGATCGATTGTTGGAATATTTTTATTGAAATTCAAATCCTATGAAACTTACATATCATTGATTTCTTCTGCCATCATCAACTAATAAACAAGAGCCATTCAATAGCATTTAATTTTTATTTACCGATAATTTAATATAATAAATTAATATTTTTACATCGAGATTTTGATAGAAAAATTGACTTAAGTGTGGAAACGATTTATAATAAAGTAGCTTAAAGTTTTCTTAAACTGAAAGTCAAACAAATTTTATAAGGAGGAATGTCAATAATGAGTATTGGTATCATTATTGCTAGCCACGGTGAATTTGCAGCTGGAATCCACCAATCCGGCTCGATGATCTTTGGGGATCAAGAGAAAGTTCAAGTGGTTACGTTCATGCCAAGTGAAGGCCCGGATGATCTCTATGCTAAATTCAATGCAGCTGTTGCCGCATTTGATGCAGAAGATGAAGTCTTGGTTTTGGCTGACCTTTGGAGTGGTTCTCCATTTAACCAAGCAAGTCGCGTCATGGGAGAAAATCCAGATCGTAAATTTGCGATCATTACAGGATTAAACCTTCCGATGTTGATTCAAGCTTATACAGAACGTTTGATGGATGCAAATGCCGGCGTTGATAAAGTCGCTGCAAACATCATTAAGGAAGCAAAAGACGGTGTCAAAGCTCTTCCAGAAGAATTGAATCCTGTTGAAGAAGCTAGTACAGCCACTGCTGCTCCTGTAGCCCAAGCTGCTATTCCAGAAGGAACGGTCATCGGAGATGGAAAACTCAAGATTAACCTTGCCCGCTTAGATACACGTCTTCTTCATGGACAAGTCGCAACTGCTTGGACACCTGATTCAAAAGCCGATCGGATCATTGTTGCTTCAGATTCTGTTGCCAAAGATGAACTCCGTAAGGAATTGATCAAACAAGCGGCACCAAATGGTGTGAAAGCAAACGTTGTCCCAATTCAAAAATTGATCGACGTTGCAAAAGATCCACGTTTTGGAAATACCCATGCTTTGATCTTATTTGAAACACCCCAAGATGCTCTTCGCGCCATCGAAGGTGGTGTTCCGATTAAAACCTTGAACGTTGGTTCAATGGCCCACTCAACTGGTAAAACCATGGTGAACAATGTGTTGTCAATGGATAAAGATGACGTGGCTACATTTGAAAAAATGCGTGATCTTGGAGTAGAATTTGACGTCCGTAAAGTGCCAAATGACTCTAAGAAAGATTTGTTTGACTTAATTAACAAAGCTAACGTTCAATAATCGATTACTTACGAAAGGATTTTAAACATGTCTATTATTTCTATGGTATTAGTGGTCGTTGTTGCCTTCTTAGCAGGTCTTGAAGGTATCCTTGACCAATTCCAATTCCACCAACCCCTTGTTGCTTGTACCTTAATCGGTTTGGTAACAGGTAATTTGACTGCTGGCATTATGCTTGGTGGTTCACTTCAATTTATTGCACTTGGCTGGGCAAACATTGGTGCCGCAGTTGCACCCGATGCTGCCCTTGCATCTGTCGCTGCTGCCATCATCATGGTACTTGGGGGAGACTTCAGTACAAAAGGAATCGCTGTCGCTCAAGGTGTCGCTATTCCACTTGCAGTTGCTGGTCTTTTCTTGACCATGATCGTCCGTACCCTTTCCGTTGGTTTGGTTCACACTGCCGACGCTGCTGCTAGAAAAGGGGATATCAAAGGTGTAGAACGCGCTCACTTTGTGGCCCTTCTTCTTCAAGGTCTTCGTATCGCCATTCCTGCAGCCCTCTTGTTGATGATTCCTGCTGAAACTGTCAAAACTGCTCTTGAACAAATGCCAAAATGGCTCTCTGATGGAATGCAAATCGGTGGTGGTATGGTTGTAGCCGTTGGTTATGCCATGGTTATCAACATGATGGCGAGCCGTGAAGTATGGCCATTCTTTGCCATCGGTTTTGCTCTTGCAGCTGTTAGCCAATTGACCTTGATCGCCCTTGGAGCAATTGGTGTTGCCCTTGCCTTGATCTACCTTACTCTTTCTAAGAAAGGTGGCAATGGAGGTGGCGGAGCCGCTACTTCTAACGATCCAATTGGCGACATTCTCGAAGACTATTAAGAAAGGTGTGACACTATCATGACTGAAAAATTACAATTATCTAAATCAGATCGTCAAAAAGTTTGGTGGCGTTCAACCTTCTTGCAAGGTTCTTGGAACTATGAACGGATGCAAAACTTGGGTTGGGCATACTCATTGATCCCAGCTATCAAAAAACTCTACACAAAGAAAGAAGACCAAGCGGCTGCTCTTGAGCGTCACATGGAATTCTTTAACACTCACCCATACGTTGCCGCTCCTATCATCGGGGTAACGCTTGCTCTTGAAGAAGAAAGAGCAAACGGTGCCGCTATTGACGATGCTGCCATCCAAGGGGTTAAAATTGGTATGATGGGTCCTTTGGCGGGTATCGGAGATCCAGTCTTCTGGTTCACTGTCCGTCCAATTCTTGGGGCTCTTGGTGCATCACTTGCTGCGTCTGGTAATATCCTTGGTCCACTCATCTTCTTTATCGCATGGAATGCGATTCGTATGGCCTTCTTGTGGTACACGCAAGAACTTGGCTACAAAGCAGGTTCTGAAATTACCAAAGATATGTCTGGTGGGATCTTGCAAGACATCACTAAAGGGGCTTCTATCCTTGGGATGTTCATCCTCGCTGTCTTGGTAGAACGTTGGGTATCTATTAAATTCGTCTTCAATGTTTCTTCTGTCAAATTAGACGACAAAGCTTATATCCATTGGGATAAACTTCCTGAAGGTTTCAAAGGAATTCAAGAAGCCTTCGCTCAAGTTGGTTCAGGCCTATCTCAAACACCTGAAAAAGTTACGACTTTCCAACAAAACTTGGATTCATTGATTCCTGGTTTGATGGGATTGCTTCTTACTTTTGCTTGTATGTGGTTGCTGAAGAAAAAAGTATCTCCAATCACCATCATCATCGCTCTCTTTGTAATCGGTGTATTAGCACACGTTGCGGGCTTGATGTAAGCAAAGATCAACAAAAAAGAAGGTTTCGGCCTTCTTTTTATTATGATATAATGGAGTGAACAGCAATACAGGAGGATCTCATGGCTCAATCATTGAATAAAACCGTTGAATTCCATACTACAGGGGTTTCTTACCTTGGAGTGGGGGGAAAGGTTGGAAAAATCCTAGTCGGGAATGCCGCTTTTGAATTTTATGCGGATGCAAATGTAGAAGACTACATCCAAATTCCCTGGCAAGAAATCGAGCGAATCGGAGCCAATGTATCCGGACGTAAAATTAGCCGCCATTTTGAAATCTATACCAGAGAATCAAAATTTCTCTTTGCTTCAAAAGACTCTGGAAAAATTTTAAAGATTGCTCGGGAACATCTAGGAAATGATAAAATTGTCAAACTTCCTACGTTGATCCAAATCATCACGGCTAAAATTAAAAATCTATTTGCAAAATAGGATCTTTTCTTGTATAATAGACGCAAACGGATAAGTAAGTTAAGAGGTTCTTTCAGAAAGTCTGCGGTTGCTGCGAGCAGATAGAAATCTTAATTGAAATTCTACCGTTTCTTTAAAATAAAATATCGAATCAAGTGCACACCTGTGAAGTTGGATGGAACCGTGGCTCTGCCACTCCAACACTGTAACAGGTGTGTTTTTTGTTAAAGGAGAAGCTATGTTAGATATTAAACGGATTCGTACAGACTTTGATGCGGTTGCTAAAAAATTGGCAACACGTGGCGTAGATGCAGCTATTTTGAATGAAATGAAAGAAATCGATGCCAAACGTCGAGATATCTTAGTCAAAGTAGAAAATCTCAAAGCAGAGCGTAATACTGTATCTGCTGAAATCGCACAAGCTAAGCGCAACAAGGAAAATGCAGATGATAAGATTGCTGCCATGCAAACCCTCTCTGCAGAAGTCAAAGCATTGGATACAGAATTGGCTGAAATCGATGCCAAATTAACTGAATTCACTACTACCCTTCCAAATATCCCAGCTGATAGTGTCCCTGTTGGAGCAGATGAGGATGACAACGTTGAGGTTCGTCGTTGGGGAACACCGCGCGAATTTGGATTCGAACCAAAAGCTCACTGGGATTTAGGAGAAGACCTTGATATCCTTGACTGGGAACGCGGGGCTAAAGTCACTGGTGCTCGTTTCCTCTTCTACAAAGGACTTGGAGCTCGCTTAGAACGCGCTATCTACAACTTCATGTTGGATGAACATGGCAAGGAAGGCTACACTGAAGTCATCCCTCCTTACATGGTCAACCATGATTCTATGTTTGGTACTGGTCAATATCCAAAATTCAAGGAAGATACTTTTGAACTTAGCGATACCAATTATGTCCTCATTCCAACAGCTGAAGTTCCTTTGACAAACTACTATCGCGATGAAATTCTTGATGGGAAAGATCTTCCAATCTACTTCACCGCTATGAGTCCATCTTTCCGTTCAGAAGCTGGTTCAGCCGGTCGTGATACCCGTGGCTTGATCCGTTTGCACCAATTCCATAAGGTTGAAATGGTGAAATTTGCCAAACCAGAAGAATCATATGATGAATTGGAAAAAATGGTTGTCAATGCTGAAAATATCCTTCAAAAACTCAACCTTCCATACCGTGTAGTAGCTCTCTCAACAGGAGACATGGGCTTCTCAGCTGCCAAGACTTATGACTTGGAAGTATGGATTCCAGCGCAAAACACCTACCGTGAAATCTCAAGCTGTTCCAATACAGAAGATTTCCAAGCTCGCCGCGCGCAAATCCGCTACCGTGATGAAGCAGATGGTAAAGTAAAACTTCTTCACACTTTGAATGGTTCTGGATTGGCTGTTGGACGTACCGTCGCTGCTATTCTTGAAAACTATCAAAACGAAGATGGTTCTGTAACCATTCCAGAAGTCCTTCGTCCATATATGGGTGGCGCTGAAGTCATCGCACCAAAATAAAGTTTAAAAAAACTGAGACTTGCAAGTGCAAGCTCAGTTTTTTAATATTTACGAAAACGTTGGTAGCGTTGCTCCAAAAGATCTTCGAGAGGTAAGGCTTGTAAAACCTTTAACTCTTCCTGTAATTCCTTCTTCACTTGAGCCAGTAGTTCTCCATTTGAAAATCCATGCTCCGGAATCACCTTGTCCACAATTTCCATATTTAACAATTCGTGAGAAGTAATCTTCATCAACTCTGCTGCTTCCATGGCACGACTTCCATCTTTCCAAAGAATAGAGGCAAAACCTTCTGGACTCAAGACTGCATAGATGGAGTTCTCAAGCATCCAGACCTTATCTGCTACAGCAAGAGCCAAGGCACCACCAGAACCACCTTCTCCGATGATAATCGCAATAATTGGAACTTTTAAATCACTCATTTCCATGAGGTTGCGGGCAATGGCTTCACCTTGTCCTCGTTCTTCAGCACCAACACCAGGATAAGCACCCGCTGTATTGATAAAGGTCACAACTGGACGGCCAAATTTCTCTGCTTGCTTCATGAGGCGCAGAGCTTTTCGATAGCCTTCTGGATGGGGTTGCCCAAAATTACGTTTTAGATTATCCTGAAGATTTTTTCCTTTTTGGATTCCAACGACTGTAACCGTTTGATCGCCTAAGCGTCCAATCCCACCAATCACCGCACCATCATCACGGAAGTTTCGATCTCCATGTAATTCGATAAAATCATCAAAAATTCCTTGAGCGAAATCAAGAGCAGTCAATCTTCCTTGGTCACGTGCCTCTTTAATAATCTGTGTTATTTTACTCATGTTTACCTCCATGAAGGGCCAATAATTGTCCAACTGTTGCTCGGATTTGGCTTCTCTCCACGATCAAGTCTACAAATCCATGTTCTTGTAGAAATTCTGCTTTTTGGAAATCATCTGGCAATTTTTCACGTACAGTTGATTCGATCACGCGTCGACCAGCAAACCCGACCAAGGCTTGACTCTCTGCCATGATAATATCACCTTCCATAGCAAATGAGGCTGTCACCCCACCAGTTGTCGGATCTGTCAATACCGTCAAATAGAATAATTTTTCTTTAGAATGACGTTGAACAGCCGCAGAAATTTTTGCCATTTGCATCAAACTCACGATTCCTTCTTGCATCCGAGCGCCACCGGAAGCGGTAAAGAGAACAACTGGCAATTTTTCTTTTGTCGCAAATTCAAATAAACGAGTAATTTTTTCACCTACTACAGAACCCATTGAAGCCATGATAAAGTTGGAATCCATGATCCCAAGCGCAACTTTTTGTCCTTTAATCAAGGCAGTTCCAGTCAGAACAGCTTCATCCAGTCCTGTCATTTCCCGCACTGCTGCTAGTTTCTTCTTATAATTTGGGAAATTCAAAGGATCTGTTGTTTCGATTCCTGTAAACATTTCTTCAAAGCTAGCCGGATCCACTGTCAGCGCCAAGCGTTCTTTAGCAGAAATACGGAAGGTATAGCCACAATTCGGGCAGACACGCTCACTACCTAAATCCTTTTGGTAAATGGTATGTTTACAACCTGGGCATTGTGAAAATAGTTCATCAGGAACTTCAGGTTTTGGCTGAGGCTCCTTCCAGGCTGACCTATTCGGGTTGATCCGAATATATTTATCTTTTTTAGAAAATAATGCCATTACTTACTCCTTATAATATGCTACAGTATCTGAAGCATTACTATAAAAGCCTGAAACTGTGAAGATGATGTTCATACTTCCCTCACAAGTCCAGGCTTTTTCATCATTCCTTATTATAATTTGGAAGGAATTGTTCCATCAAAAATGCAGTGTCATAATCACCAGCGATCACATGTGAATCTGAAATCAAATCCAACTGGAAACTACTATTGGTTGTGACACCATCGATTTCCAACTCATAAAGAGCACGCTGCATTTTCATCAGTGCATCAAAGCGATTTTCACCATGAACAATGATCTTGGCAATCATACTATCATAGTATGGCGGAATCGTATAACCAGGATACACAGCAGAATCCACACGCAAGCCAACCCCACCACTTGGAAGATAGAGATTAGTGATCTTACCTGGGCTTGGTGCAAAGTTAAAGGAAGGATTTTCCGCATTGATCCGGCATTCAATCGCATGACCTTTAATGACAATATCCTCTTGAGTAACGGATAATTCTTGTCCAGCTGCGATTTTAATCTGTTCCTTAACGATATCAACTCCTGTTACAAATTCCGTGACAGGATGCTCTACTTGCACACGGGTATTCATTTCCATAAAGTAGAACTCACCCTTACCTTCATCATACAAGAATTCAATCGTTCCAGCATTCTCGTACCCAACAGATTCAGCTGCACGAACAGCTGCAGAACCAATTTGATTACGAAGAGTTTTTCCGATAGCAATTGAAGGGGATTCTTCTAAAACTTTTTGGTTATTTCGTTGAAGAGAGCAATCGCGTTCACCTAAGTGAATGACATGTCCATGCTGATCAGCTAAAATCTGTACTTCAATGTGGCGCGCCGGATAAATCACCCGCTCCATATACATGGCACCATTCCCAAAAGCAGCTTGAGCTTCTGAGGAAGCAGATTCAAAAGCAGCAACCAAATCTTCTGGTTTTTCAACCTTCCGAATTCCCTTACCACCGCCTCCTGCAGATGCTTTCAACATCACAGGGTAACCAATACGTTCTGCAATCTCGAGGGCTTCTTCAGCAGTATACACTTCACCATCTGATCCAGGAATAACAGGCACTCCTGCTTTGATCATCTGTTTACGAGCATTAATCTTATCCCCCATCAAATCCATGACTTTAGCAGAAGGACCAATAAATTTAATGCCCACTTCCTCACACATGGTCGCAAATTTTGAGTTTTCACTTAAAAATCCAAAACCAGGGTGAATAGCTTCTGCACCTGTTAAAACAGCCGCAGACAAGACAGCACTCATATTCAAATAAGATTCTGTTGATTTAGCAGGTCCAATACAGACTGCTTCATCCGCTAGTAAGGTATGCAAGGCTTCTTTATCAGCAGTAGAATACACCGCAACCGTCTCGATGCCAAGTTCACGAGCCGCACGAATAATGCGCACTGCAATCTCACCACGATTGGCGATTAAGATCTTACGAAACATAGATAGGCCTTTCTTAATTTCCAATTGCAAAAGTAAGTGTTCCTGAAGCTGCAAGCTTACCGTCTACCTCTGCTTTCGCTTCAACAACAGCAATGGTTCCACGACGTTTGACAAAAGTAGCTGTCATCACCAGTTGATCTCCTGGAACGACTTGTTTTTTAAACTTCACCTTGTCCATCCCTGCATAAAAGACTAATTTCCCTTTATTTTCAGGTTTTGACAACTCTAGTACACCTGCTGTTTGTGCCAAAGCTTCCATGATGAGAACACCTGGCATAACAGGATATTGTGGAAAATGTCCATTAAAAAATGGTTCATTAATTGTCACGTTTTTAATGGCAACAATCGTATCTTCGCTTGTTTCTAAAACGCGATCCACCAAAAGCATTGGGTAACGATGCGGCAAAGCCTCACGAATAGCATTAATATCAATTGTCATTTGATTCGAACCAATCCTTTTCCAAATTCAACCATTTCTTCATTCGTTACCAAAATTTCAGTGACTACCCCATCTTTTGGTGCTGGGACTTCATTCATCACTTTCATGGCTTCGATAATCAAGAGTGTTTGACCCTTAGTAACTTTGTCTCCTACAGATACAAAGGCTGGTTTATCCGGTGCTGGCGACAAGTAAGCCACCCCAACCAATGGACTTTCAACCACATCACCTTCTGCAGCCTGAGCTGGAGCAGCAACTGGTTCAGCCGCTACAGCTGGAGTTGCTGGTGCTTCAACAACAGGGGCTACTACAGGAGTTTGAGGAGTTGCTACCACTTCAACTGCAGGAGCAACCGGTGTAGATGCAACTGAACTCGTTTGGTTTTTACTCAAATTCAATTCTTCGCCATTATTTTTATATGAGAATTCACGCAAAGTTGACGCATCAAATTGAGCCAACAAATCTTTGATTTCAGAAATATTCATGAATTAACCCTCCCAACGTTTAAAGGCCAGAACAGCATTGTGTCCTCCAAAACCAAAGGTATTTGAGATAGCGTACTGAATATCCGCTTCTTGACCTTCACCATAAACAACGTTTGCTTCGATATAGTCAGACAATTCTTTAGTACCAGCAGTTTTTGGTACAAAGCTGTGACGAATCGCTTCGATAGTAGCAATCGCTTCAACTGCACCAGCAGCACCTAACAAGTGTCCTGTAAATGATTTAGTAGATGATACAGGAACTTCTTTACCAAGTACAGAAACAATAGCTCCGCTTTCACCTTTCTCATTGGCAGGTGTAGATGTACCATGCGCATTGACATAATCGACATCTTCAGGCTTGATACCCGCTTCATTGATCGCTAATTTAATCGCTTTGGCCGCACCTGAACCATCTGGTGTTGGTGTTGTCATATGGTAAGCATCACAGTTTGAACCGTAACCAACAATTTCAGCCAAAATATTAGCACCACGTTTTTGAGCATGTTCCAAACTTTCGATGACAAGAACCCCTGCACCTTCACCCATCACAAAACCATTGCGGTCTTTGTCAAATGGAATAGAGGAACGTTCTGGGTCTTCCGTTGTTGAAAGGGCCGTAAGAGCATTGAAACCACCGATACCAATCTTAGTAATCGAAGCTTCAGCACCACCTGCCAAAACAACATCATGCATACCAAATTTAATCTCACGGAAAGCTTCACCAATTGCATCATTAGCAGAAGCACAAGCTGTTGTCACGGATTTACATACCCCTTGAGCCCCAATCTTAAGTGCGATGTTTCCAGCACCCATGTTTGAAAGAGCTTTTGGAATAAACATTGGTTGGATTCTCTTCATCCCACGTTCATGCATCCGGATAATTTGATCTTCCAATTCTTGTAAACCACCGATACCAGATGATACAATCACACCTACACGATCGCGGTCTTCTTCTTCCATGTTCAAGCCTGAATTTTCAATAGCTTCCATCGCAGCATAGATTGCATACAATGAGTAAGTATCCATACGATTTTGATCTTTTTTCACGAAATATTTATCGAATGGGAAATCTTGAATTTCACCAGCATTAAAGACTGGAATTTCAGAAGCATCAAATTTCGTAATGGGCTTGATTCCAATTTTTCCTTCATGAAGGCTATTCCAGAACTCCTCTGGTGTATTTCCGATTGGTGAGGTTACACCGTAACCTGTAACAACAACACGATTTGTAGACATATATATTCTCCTTTTGTCGGATGGATATTTAAGTAAGTGATTTTCGATCAGTGAGCATTCATTATTGCATAGTCATTCCGCCATCAATGGCAATTGTTTGACCAGTTAAATATTCTTGACCTGCCAAGAAAGCCGCAACTTCTGCCACTTCTTCAGCTTGACCAATTCGTTTCATTGGCACTTGCGCTAGCATGGCGTCTTTCATTTTCTCTGGAATAGCGTCTGTCATATCTGATTCAATAAAACCAGGTGCAATGGCATTCACACGAACCCCACGAGCCGCAATTTCACGCGCAACGGATTTGGTAAAACCAATCAATCCAGCTTTTGAAGCTGCATAGTTCGCTTGACCAATATTCCCCATTAGACCAACAACAGAAGACATGTTGATAATGGCACCTTGACGAGCCTTAGACATAGGTTTTAAGACAGCTTGAGTCATATTAAAGGCACCGGTCAAATTGATTTTCAAGACCCGTTCAAAATCTTCTTCAGTCATTTTCAACATCAACTTGTCGTTTGTGATGCCAGCGTTATTTACCAAAACATCAACACTTCCAAGCTTTTCAATTGCTTCAGCCACCATACGTTGCGCATCTTCGCCATTGGAAATATCCCCAGAAATACCAACAACAGTCACACCATAGTCAGCAAACTGTGCAAGCAAGTCCTCAGAAATTTCAGAACGTCCATTTAGGACAACATTGGTACCGAGACTCGCAAATTTATGAGCCACAGCTAATCCAATTCCGCGTGTTGAACCTGTTACAAAAACATTTTTATTTTTAAGTTCCATCTTTACCTCGTTTTAAGCATTCAGAAGTGCATCTAGACTAGCCTGATCTTCGACGTTATGAGTTGGAAGAGTTTTATCAATTTTCTTCAAGAAACCTGACAAGACTTTTCCAGGTCCGATCTCGATGACCTCATCTACACCAAAGTCTTGAATCGTAGCAATTGAATCATAGAAACGAACCGGTTCTTTTACTTGACGGGCCAAAAGTGCTTTCACATCTTCTGACTTCATGATCGTAGCTTCTGTATTCCCAATTAAAGGAAGATCAAAATCATTAAATGATACTTTTTCTAGTTCAGCCGCCAATTTTTGACTAGCAGATTCCAGTAAGGCTGTGTGGAATGGACCTGACACATTCAAAGGGATCAAGCGTTTGGCACCTGCTTCCTGCAATAGTTCCACAGCATAGTCCACAGCCGCAACCTCACCACCAATCACAATTTGTGCTGGCGTATTGTAGTTAGCTGGTGTTACTACACCCTTTTCGGATGCTTGTTGACAAATCTCCTCGATCAAACTTGGATCTGTATTCATAACAGCAACCATTTTCCCACTTCCAGCGGGAGCTGCCGTTTCCATGAATTCACCTCGTTTCGCAACCAAAGCTACTGCATCTTCAAACGAAAGAGCTCCAGCCGCAACCAGGGCAGAATATTCCCCCAAAGAGAGACCGGCAACAATATCAGGAGTGATACCATTTTCTACTAAGAGACGATAAATGGCTACTGACGTTGTCAAAATAGCTGGTTGAGTATAGCGTGTCTGATTCAGTTTTTCTTCGTTAGAATCAATCAATTCACGCAAATCATAGCCTAGAATACGACTAGCCGTATCAAATGTCTCTTTAACAACGGGATAAGCCGCATACAAATCGCTCGCCATGCCCAATTTCTGAGCCCCTTGACCAGCAAATAAGAACGCACGTTTTGTCACTATCCTAATCCTTTCGACGTTTTTAGACGTTTACATCTGCCCAACGAGCAGCTTCTTCTTTAATCACCTTGGCAGCACCTGTGTAAAGGTCTTCCAAGATTTCTGCACATGTTTCTTCTTTACGAACAAGACCTGCAATTTGTCCAGCCATAACTGAACCATATTCCACATCTCCATCAACAACAGCGTTACGAAGGGCACCTGCACCAAGCTCTTCAATTTCCTCTTGAGTCTTCTTACCAGCCAAGAAATCTTTTTCAGCTTGGTTATATTCTGTAGCCAATTTATTCTTAATCGCACGAACTGGGTGTCCAACAACTGAGGCTGAAATAACAGTATCAATATCTTTAGCCTTCAAAATCTTATCTTTGAAGTTTTGGTGTGCATTAGATTCCTTAGCAACAGCGAAACGAGTACCAACCTGAACAGCTTCTGCTCCAAGCATAAGAACAGCAGCCATACCACGTCCATCTGCAACACCACCAGCACCAATAACTGGGATAGATACCGCATCCGCAACCTGGCGAACAAGTGCCATGGTTGTCAATTTACCAATGTGACCACCAGCTTCCATACCTTCTGCGACAACAGCATCAGCTCCAAGTTTTTCCATACGTTTAGCAAGTGCTACCGATGGAATAACTGGGATTACTGTAATTCCAGCTTCGTGGAAACGCTCCATATATTTACCTGGGTTTCCGGCACCTGTTGTAACAACCTTAACACCCTCTTCGATAACGAGGTCGACGATGTCATCTGCAAATGGTGACAAAAGCATGATATTAACACCGAATGGTTTGTCAGTGATTTGTTTTACTCTATCAATATTAGCTTTTACCACTTCTTTAGGGGCATTACCACCACCAATAATTCCGAGTCCACCAGCATTTGAAACGGCTCCAGCCAAGTCTCCATCAGCAACCCAGGCCATACCACCTTGGAAGATTGGATATTTAATATTCAATAGTTCAGTAATTCGTGTTTGCATTATACCTACCTCTTTTTTCGCTTAAGTAATAGTTTGAGTTTAAAAGATTGTTTCTTTGAGCCTCAAACTATTACCTAAACAAGAGAGAATATCTTTCGATACTCTCATCTATCATTATTTTGTTTTTTCTTCTACGTAAGCGACAAGGTCACCAACTGTAGACAATCCTTCTTCAGTTTCGATTTGGATGTCAAAAGCATCTTCAATTTCAGAGATCACTTGGAACAAATCCAATGAATCAGCTTCTAAATCTTCGAATGTAGATTCAAGAGTTACTTCTGATGGTTCTTTACCAAGTTCTTCAACGATAATTTCTTGTACTTTTTCAAATACTGCCATGATAGGCCTCCTTAAAAAATAATATATAAATTTTTAAAATGTGTTTCCACATGTTTAACTAGATTGTAACAAGAAGTGTGCCCCATGTCAAACCTCCACCGAATCCTGTCAGAAGAATTTTTTGACTTCCATCCATCTTGATTCGATGATTCTCGACACACTCCGATAATAGAATGGGGATACTAGCAGCACTAGTGTTCCCATATTCCATCATATTTGCTGGGATTTTCTCTCTAGAGACACCCAGTTTTTTTGACATCTTATCTAACATTCGGTCATTCGCCTGGTGTAACAGAAAATAGTCAATCTCTTCTGCTTCCATAGAGGCGTCTGCTATAATTTTTTGAATACTTTTCGTGACATCACGAATGGCAAAATCAAAAACTGCCCGTCCATCCATTGTCAGATATCTTCGATCGGAAACTTCATCTGAATAAGGGGAAGACAGCCCCAAATAGCAAGACTCAAGACTAGCACCTCGGCTACCATCTGTAAAAAGATTCTCAGCCAAAAACGATTTTTGATCGCTTGCTTCAAGCAAGACACCACCAGCTCCATCTCCAAAAAGGACTGAAGTGGAACGGTCTGACCAGTCTAATACTTTTGAAAGCGTCTCACTACCGATCACAATTCCTCGCCGGTACATACCTGAAGAAATGTATTTTTCAGCAGTGGCTAATGCAAATACAAATCCGCTACATGCTGCAGTCAGATCAAAGGCAAAAGCTCGAGAAGCTCCAATATTAGCTTGTACCCGGGCTGCAGTTGATGGCATTAAGCTGTCTGGAGTAATCGTAGCAACAACGATGAAATCAATTTCCTCAGCATCTAAGTTTGCTTTTGCTAATAATCTTTGTGCAACAATTGTTGCTAGATCACTTGTCGTCTCATCTTTTGAAATGTGACGCCGAAGGATACCTGTCCGACTACTGATCCATTCATCACTTGTATCCATGATCTCAGCCAAATCATCATTTGATACGACTTGGTCAGGTGCATAATGAGCAACTTGACTAATTTTAGCAAAGACCATTATTTAATTTCCTCCAAGAAACGATACAGATTTTGCAATCCTTTTTGCATCACTTTCTTCTCTTCGGGACTCATATCTCCAATAATCTGGTTGACCATCCGTTTATGGAATTGCTGATGAAGACGATAAAGTAGACGACCGTTCTTCGTTAAACTCAAGTGTACAACCCGGCGATCAACTTCCGATCTTCTTCTTTCGATATACCCTTTGCGCTCAAGATTATTCAAACTTGTCGTGACAGTCCCCAAAGTCACCATCAACTCCCGTGAAATATCACTCGGGGTTGCATTCGGTGTCGAACCAATCACATCGATCGTATGCATTTCTTTAATAGAAACATCTTTGAATCGACTTGCTCTTAGACTCGACTCCTCAATAACCAAAACATTATTAAAGATGGATGTTAAATAGTCGTTAACTAATTGGTAATTCAAAACTCCACCTCCTAATTTTACTTTGATAGTCAAATTTTATCAAAAATGAAAATAATTTGCAAGCATTTTTTCACAAAATATAGAAAAATTACAAATTTATTTTCCTTTAAATTGTGGCCGACGTTTCTCAGAGTAGGCAATAACCCCTTCCTTGAAATCTTCTGTAAATGCTAGTTTCTTTTGCAAATCCAATTCAAGACCCGCATATTGGTCCCATTCTTTCAAGAATGCTTCCCAAACCATTTCTTTCATGGCAGCATAAGAATTTGAAGATCCTCTTCTTAATTTTTTAAGCAATTGCTCAACTGTTTTATCGAGTCTTTCAGATTCACAAACACGATAAGCTAGGCCATAATCAAATGCCTTTTCAGCAGTCAAGGCTTCACCCGTCATTACTAAATGAGTAGCCCGAGACATGCCAATGGCTTTTCCTAACAAGAATAAGCCACCCGCATCCGGTGCTAAACCAACCCCAACAAAGGCTTGGATAAATTTAGTCCGATCACTAATAATACAAAAATCAACAGCTACTGAAATGTTAGCAGCTGCTCCAGCAACCGCTCCATCTGCCACCATAATAACCGGTTTTGGCAATTGCTTGATTTTCTTTGAAATCGTATTAACTAATTCGGCAATTAAAACAAGAGACTCGATGTCATCCGCATCGACTGCGCGTTTCATTTCGCTCAAATCTCCACCAACTGAAAAGATTTTCCCTTCTGCTGATAGAATAATGAATTTTACTTCCTCATTTTTTTCTGCATCTTCCAGGGCAGCTAAAATTTCCTGACACATTGGAATGTTAAAACCATTGGATACTTCAGGACGATTTAAAGAGATTGTCGCGAGGTCGTTTTCGACAGAATACAAAATTGTTTCAAACATCACTGACTCCTTTTATTTAAATATAAAATATTTTGATATTAAAACTTTTGAATTATAACATATCATACCACAAAAAAGTAAAATAGTAAAATATATCTATAAGATGTAACAAAATTGTAAAATTTGAATAATTACAATTTCTCTCCTCTACAGAATCAATTATTTTATGCCCTATCTGAAAATACATTGTATCAATAACTGAACTTTGGTATAATGTATTAATGAAACTATTAAGGAGAAAATATGAAAGTAACTAAATTCGGTGGAAGTTCTCTAGCATCAGCTTCTCAATTAAAAAAAGTACTTGATATCATTAAAGATGATCCAGAAAGAAGATTTGTAGTTGTATCAGCTCCAGGCAAACGCAACGCTGAAGATACAAAAGTAACAGATGCTCTGATCCGCTATTATAAAGAATTTACTTCAGATAAGGATGTCACACAAACACAACAGTGGATTATTGAACGTTATCGTGCCATTACAGAAGAATTGGGTCTCAAAGAGTCTATTATTCAAGAAATTGCAGAAGATATCTATGATTTAACAAATTTACCTAAAAAAGGGAATCCATTCACATACGATGCATTCCTAGCAGCAGGCGAAAATAACAATGCTAAACTCATTGCTGCTTATTTCAATCAAAATGGATTAGAAGCAAGATATATCCATCCAAAAGAAGCAGGAATTACGGTCACTGCTGAACCTTCCAACGCTCGTATTTTACCATCTAGTTACGATAAAATTGAAGAACTAAAAGATTCAAGTGAAGTGATTGTCATTCCAGGTTTCTTTGGTGTTACTCAGGATGGCGACATTTGTACATTTTCTCGTGGAGGATCTGATATTACAGGATCAATCATTGCAGCAGGTGTAAAAGCAGACTTATACGAAAACTTTACAGATGTAAATGGTATTTTTTCGGCACATCCAGGTATCATTAAACACCCACATTCTATTCCTGAATTAACCTACAAAGAAATGCGTGAATTGGCCTATGCTGGTTTTTCAGTCTTGCATGATGAAGCACTCGTTCCAGCATACAGAGGTAAAATTCCATTAGTTATTAAAAATACAAATAATCCAGACCACCCTGGAACCCGCATTGTTTTGGAACATTCAAATGATCATGTGACTGTTGTAGGAATTGCAGGTGATTCAGGATTCGTTAGCATTAACACTACAAAATACCTTATGAACCGTGAAGTCGGTTTTGGTCGAAAAGTTCTCCAAATTTTAGAAGATCTCAATATTAGTTGGGAGCATATGCCAACAGGAATCGATGACTTATCCATCATTTTGCGTTCACGTGAACTAACTCCAATCAAAGAACAAGAAATTTTAAAACAATTAACGCAAAAGCTAGAAGTTGACACAGCCGAAATTGAACATGATCTTTCCATCATTATGATTGTTGGTGAGAAAATGAAGAGTCAAGTGGGGGTTACCGCCACTGCAGCCAAAGCACTATCAGAAAATGAAGTGAATATTCAAATGATCTCGCAAGGTTCTAGTGAAGTTTCCATTATGTTCGTTGTAAGTAAAGATCAAGAAGAAAAAGCAATTAAAGCCTTATATCAAGCATTTTTCCCAAATAACTAAATAGAGAAAAGCTCCGTTAACTAAACGGAGCTTTAATTAACATTAAAATGAAAAGTAAAAAAGAGATCAATTACCTGATCTCTTTTTTTCTATACTCCGCCAGTAGGACTCGAACCTACGACATCATG
>NZ_KV811496.1:91583-91849 GCF_001813105.1 Streptococcus sp. HMSC072C09
TCATGCGCTACTACCAACTGAGCTATGGCGGAATCAAGCTAAGCGACTACCATATCTCACAGGGGGCAACCCCCAACTACTTCCGGCGTTCTAGGGCTTAACTGCTGTGTTCGGCATGGGTACAGGTGTATCTCCTAGGCTATCGTCACTTAACTCTGAATGATGAACATTCAAAATTGAATACCTATATTCTAACAAAAATCTAAACTGCTGTAAATATCCTCAGTTACTTTTTGGATAAGTCCTCGAGCTATTAGTATTAGTCC
>NZ_KV811497.1:0-665 GCF_001813105.1 Streptococcus sp. HMSC072C09
ATGCACCCTAGAGGAGTCGAACCTCTAACCGCCTGATTCGTAGTCAGGTACTCTATCCAGTTGAGCTAAGGGTGCTTCTTTCAACCTTTGTCTATGCCGAGGACCGGAATCGAACCGGTACGATCGTTACCAATCGCAGGATTTTAAGTCCTGTGCGTCTGCCAGTTCCGCCACCCCGGCCTCCTCAAGCGAACGACGGGATTCGAACCCGCGACCCCCACCTTGGCAAGGTGGTGTTCTACCACTGAACTACGTTCGCACTACTTTCTTTATATAAAAAAATGCCGGCTACATGACTTGAACACGCGACCCTCTGATTACAAATCAGATGCTCTACCAACTGAGCTAAGCCGGCTCATTATTATTCTCTTATGCGGGTTAAGGGACTTGAACCCCCACGCCGTAAAGCGCCAGATCCTAAATCTGGTGCGTCTGCCAATTCCGCCAAACCCGCAAAATATGACCCGTACTGGGCTCGAACCAGTGACCCATTGATTAAAAGTCAATTGCTCTACCAACTGAGCTAACGAGTCTTAAAATAATTTTCATTATTTTAACGGTCCCGACGGGAATCGAACCCGCGATCTTCGCCGTGACAGGGCGACGTGATAACCGCTACACTACGGGACCTATGGGAGTTAACGGGATCGAACCGCTGACCCTCT
>NZ_KV811498.1:0-496 GCF_001813105.1 Streptococcus sp. HMSC072C09
ATATAGTCCGTACGGGATTCGAACCCGTGTTACCGCCGTGAAAAGGCGGTGTCTTAACCCCTTGACCAACGGACCATACTATTAATGGGCACGAGTGGACTCGAACCACCGACCTCACGCTTATCAGGCGTGCGCTCTAACCACCTGAGCTACGCGCCCAAGTCAAACAACTTGGTAAAAATTGAACAAAAGTTCAAAGCGGGTGACGAGAATCGAACTCGCGACAACAGCTTGGAAGGCTGTAGTTTTACCACTAAACTACACCCGCTTGAATGGGAGTTAACGGGATCGAACCGCTGACCCTCTGCTTGTAAGGCAGATGCTCTCCCAGCTGAGCTAAACTCCCAGATGGTCGTTTAACTCAGCCAACGGTGAGAAACTACGTTTCTCTTATCCGCCGATTGGAATCTCGAATACCTCTCGATTCCAACTAAGCTAAACTCCCAAATGAGCCTAGAATTAACTAGGCTCAATCTCTTGCTAAGCGACTACCTTA
>NZ_KV811499.1:0-207 GCF_001813105.1 Streptococcus sp. HMSC072C09
AGATGCTCTCCCAGCTGAGCTAAACTCCCAAATGGTCGTTTAACTCAGCCAACGGTGAGAAACTTCGTTTCTCTTATCCGCCGATTGGAATCTCGATTGCCTCTCAATTCCAACTAAGCTAAACTCCCAAATGAGCCTAGATCATCTAGGCTCAATCTCTTGCTAAGCGACTTCCTTATCTCACAGGGGGCAACCCCCAACTACTTC
>NZ_KV811500.1:0-4775 GCF_001813105.1 Streptococcus sp. HMSC072C09
CATGTGTCGGCGGTTCGATTCCGTCTCGCGCCATCAATTCAATAATCAGGAAGGGTAGCGAAGAGGCTAAACGCGGCGGACTGTAAATCCGCTCCTTCGGGTTCGGGGGTTCGAATCCCTCCCCTTCCATCCTTTACGGGCATAGTTTAAAGGTAGAACTAAGGTCTCCAAAACCTTCAGTGTGGGTTCAATTCCTACTGCCCGTGTTAATAATTATGGCGGGTGTGGTGAAGTGGTTAACACACCAGATTGTGGCTCTGGCATGCGTGGGTTCGATCCCCATCACTCGCCTATTTATTATTTACATTATTGGGGTATAGCCAAGCGGTAAGGCAAGGGACTTTGACTCCCTCATGCGTTGGTTCGAATCCAGCTACCCCAGTTAAATTTATGCCGGCGTGGCGGAATTGGCAGACGCGCTGGACTCAAAATCCAGTGTCCGCAAGGACGTGCCGGTTCGACCCCGGCCGCCGGTATAGATTATAAAAGGAGTTTTTACTCCTTTTTTTGTTTATTTTTTTTCTTTTTTGTGATATAATTAACCGGTAAAGTTTCTGCTAGTGAATTAGAAGGAGTTTATTTTGTCTGAAGTTGCAAATAAAATCGATCGATTTTTAAATTCTATTTTATTATTATCTGAGAATCAACATGAGATTTTAGTTGGGTCTTGTACAAGTGGTGTTTCATTAACCAACACTCAGGAACATATTTTGATGCTGGTTGCTGATGAAGCTCTAACCAATTCTGTCTTAGCAAAGAAATTGAATGTTAGTCAGGCAGCGATCACGAAGGCTGTGAAGCCCTTATTAAGTCAGGGGATGCTGGAGACTTATCGCGATGAAAATGATGCACGGGTTCTCTATTATCGCTTAACTGAGATTGGTAAGCCAATTGCCTTAGAGCATCAGCACCACCATCAGCATACCCTTCACACTTATGAGGATGTTTTGTCGAAGTTTACTAAGAATGAGCAAGGGGTCATTTCGCGGTTTTTAGATTTATTGGAAGAGGAGTTATAGTTTGAGGTATATTTCGGTTTCAAATTTATCGTTCTATTATGATCGAGAACCGGTTCTGGAAGGGATCAATTACTACTTAGATAGTGGGGAGTTTGTTACCTTGACTGGGGAGAATGGGGCTGCTAAGTCAACCTTGATTAAGGCTAGCCTTGGCATCTTACAGCCCAAGGTTGGGACTGTTGAGATTTCAAAGACGAATGTTAAGGGAAAGAAGTTAAGGATTGCTTATTTGCCGCAACAAATTGCTAGTTTTAATGCAGGGTTTCCAAGTACGGTCTATGAATTTGTGAAGTCAGGTCGGTACCCTCGTAAAGGATGGTTTCGAAAGTTGAATGAGCACGACGAAAAACATATTCTGAAGAGTTTAGAATCTGTTGGGATGCTGGAGTTCAAGGATCGGGCGATTGGTTCTTTGTCTGGTGGTCAGAAACAGCGGGCTGTCATCGCTCGGATGTTTGCTTCAGATCCGGATATCTTTGTTTTAGATGAACCTACGACAGGGATGGATGCGACGACAAAGAGTGATTTTTATGAGTTGATGCATCACAGTGCGCATCACCATCAAAAATCTGTTTTGATGATTACGCATGATCCTGAAGAGGTTAGCCAATTTGCGGATCGGAATATTCATTTGGTTCGTGACCAAAGCTCTCCTTGGAGATGTTTTAATGTCCATGATACTGAAGGGGAGGGTGACCATGCTTGATTTATTCCAGTATGATTTTATGCAACGGGCCTTGTTGGCTATGGTTGCGATGAGTCTTTTTTCTCCTGTATTAGGGATTTTCTTGATTTTAAGACGGCAGAGTCTTATGAGTGATACGTTAAGTCACGTCTCTCTTGCTGGTGTCGCTTTTGGGCTTTTCCTTGGGATCTCTCCAACGCTCTCGACCATGATCATTGTCATTATTGCTGCGGTTTTTCTTGAGTATTTGCGGACCTTATTTAAGGACTTTATGGAGATCGGGACGGCAATTTTAATGTCCACAGGTCTTGCCCTAGCTTTGGTACTGATGCGTGGTGGTGGGAAGAGCTCGATGAGCTTGGATCAGTATTTGTTTGGTTCTACCCTAACCATTACGGATGAACAGGTGATCGCCTTGTTTGTGATTGCTTTCGTTGTATTAGTGCTGACGGCCTTATTCTTGCGGCCTATGTATATTTTGACCTTTGATGAAGATACGGCCTTTGTGGATGGGCTTCCGGTCCGGACCATGTCCATCTTATTTAATGTGGTAACGGGGGTTGCTATCGCCTTGATGATTCCTGCAGCAGGATCGTTATTGGTTTCAACCATCATGGTCTTACCGGCTAGTATTGCGCTGAGATTAGGGAAGAACTTCCGTGGGGTCATGCTGCTTGCGGTCATTATTGGCTTTATCGGGATGTTTAGTGGGTTGATTTTGTCTTATATTGCAGATACACCAGCAAGTGCCAGCATCACGCTTTTATTTGTGGCCTTGTTCTTGCTTGTGAATCTTGGATCACGTTTGAGGAAGTAAATATGAAATTTAAAAAAATAGGTTTAATGTTGTTGGTGGCTTTTGCCCTTATCTTGACAGCTTGTGGCAAAAGTCAGAGTCAAAATGGGAAATTAAAAGTGATGACCACTTTTTATCCTGTTTATGATTTTACAAAAAATATTGTCGGAGATGAAGGAACGGTAGACCTGCTCATTGGAGCGGGATCAGAGCCTCATGAATATGAATTGTCTGCTAAGGGGCGGGCTATGATTCAAGATTCGGATGTTTTCGTCTATGAAAATGAAAATATGGAAACGTGGGTTCCAAATCTTTTGAAATCAATGAAGGATAAGAAAACCAAAGTGATCGATGCTACCAAGGGCATGGTCTTGCTTCCTGGATTGGAAGAGGAACATGAACACGAAGGGGGCGAAGAACACCATCATGAATATGATCCTCACCTTTGGCTCTCTCCACATCGTGCCATGAAGATGGTAGAGTCGATTCGTGATCAATTGGTGGCAGCTTATCCAGATAAGAAAAAGACGTTTGAGAAAAATGCCCAAGCCTATCTAAAGAAATTACAGGCCTTGGATCAAGCTTATCAGGATGGCTTGAAAGATGCGAAACAAAAGAATTTTGTAACCCAACACGCGGCTTTCCGTTACTTGGCCTTGGATTATGGCTTAAACCAGGTGGCCATTTCAGGGATTTCACCTGATAGCGAGCCTTCTGCTGCACGATTGCGTGAATTGACAGAGTATATCAAGAAAAATGAGATCAAGGTCATTTACTTTGAGGAAAATGCTTCTAAGTCCTTGGCGAAAACCTTGTCTTCTGAAGCTGGTGTTAAGTTGGCTGTCTTAAATCCTTTGGAAAGCCTGACGGATCAAGAAATGAAAGATGGCGAAGACTACGTGTCTGTTATGAAGGAGAATCTGAAGGCACTAGAGAAAACCACATCCCAAGCTGGTAAGGATATTCAACCGGAACATGAGGAAGATTCTAAGACGGTTCAAAAAGGCTATTTCGAGGATAACCAAGTGAAGGATCGTAGCTTAGCAAATTACGCGGGTGATTGGAAATCGGTTTATCCATACTTGCAAGATGGAACTTTGGATCAGGTCTTTGATTATAAGGCAAAACTAAACCCAACCATGACTGCTGCTGAGTATAAGGAATATTATACCAAGGGTTACCAAACAGATATTGATCGGATTAAGATTGATAAGGATTCAATGGAATTTTATCAAAAAGGATCTTCTAAGAAATATACCTATAAATACGTAGGTAAGCACATTTTGACTTATAAGAAGGGGAATCGTGGTGTTCGTTATCTCTTTGAAGCCAAGGAGAGCGATGCGGGAGACTTCAAATATGTTCAATTTAGTGACCATGAAATCACTCCGGTAAAGGCAGCTCACTTCCACATTTTCCATGGAGGAAAGAGTCAAGAAGCGCTTTATGATGAGTTGGAAAATTGGCCAACTTATTATCCTTCCAACTTATCTGGTTTAGAAGTGGCACAGGAAATGCTGGCTCACTGAGAGTAGTATCCAAAGAGAGATTGGGATGTATTATCCCGGTCTTTTTTTGATCCGAAATAGGAAGTAGAGCTTGTCAAATGTTTGAAAATACGTTACAATGAAGGGGCTTTAAACTAAAAAAATGTATGGGGAATTTTAAATGAAAAAAGTTGGTGCAATTCTGGTGAGTTTTCTTAGTGTGCTCCTGTTGGTAGCTTGTTCGCAACAGAGCGCGAGTAAGAAATCAGATTCTTCTTCTAGTCAAACGAGTGCTTCTTCTGAGGTGAAAAAGACGACAGCTTCTAGTTCAGAAGTGAAGGAAAAAGAAAAAAAAGAAGTGAAAAAAGAAGTGAAAAAAGAAGTGAAGAAAATGGATCTTGAGGCTATTGCTAATGGGGATTACAGCAGTATTGCTGGTGTCTGGCAAGATGATAAAGGAAACAAGCTGGTCTTTAACGACAAAGGGTTGGTTTCACAAGAGTTGGAGGGCTATGGTGCTTCTTTGACGGATTATGGGACAGCCTCAGAAGGGATCTATGGTGGTCGTGATGGAGGCTTCTTGTTGGAGTATATTCCTGCAGGAGTGACCATTGGTGATCAGGTCGATGATCAAGGACAAGTCGTCTTTAAAGATACATCAGATGCCTCTAAAAACCGCTTATGGTCTGGTGTTGGTATCGCTAGTTTTGGGGAACAAGGCTCGATCTACTATCATGTAGGAGATGAATAATGGAAAAAGAGAGTGGGACAGAAATCGGTAATTCGTT